>JAFYDS010000219.1 GCA_017544665.1 Clostridia bacterium
GGGTTGAAGTAGCGCAGCAGGCTGACCGACCATTCCTCGTCCGCCGCCTGCAGATCCTTTAGGATCAGCTCGATCATGAACTTCGTCGTGCCGTAGGGGTTCGTCGTTCCGCCCGTCGGCATGGTCTCCTTCAGCGGAGAGACGTTGTTCATCCCGTACACCGTCGCGGAGGAGGAGAAGACGATCTTCTTGCAGCCGTTCTTGCGCATCACGTCGCACAAAACGAGTGTCCCGTTGACGTTGTTGTCGTAATATTCGAGCGGCTTGCGGCAGGATTCGCCGACCGCTTTCAGTCCGGCAAAGTGGATCACCGCGTCGATCTTCTCTTGCTTGAAGATCGCGTCGAGCCCGTCCGCGTCGCGGATGTCGCATTCATAGAAAGCGAATTCCTTCCCGGCGAGTTCCGCGATCCGGCGCAGGGCTTCGCGCTTGGAGTTGTAGAAGTTGTCGATCACGACGACGTCATAGCCGGCGTTCATGAGTTCGATACAGGTGTGGGAGCCGATATAGCCGGCGCCGCCCGTCACAAGAATTGACATATTGCTTCCCCTCGTTTATAATAGATATAGGATTGTGATTTCATTATACCGAATTCTTCTTTGTTTTGCAAGTTCTTCGGTCCACTTTTTTTCAGGAGGTCGGTCTCTTTGGCTGATTTAACAGATCTCGCCGTCATCCGCGAGGTGCTCACACGGCACGGCTTTTCGTTTTCCAAAGCCCTCGGGCAAAACTTTCTTGTCAACCCCGCCGTCTGCCCGGAAATGGCGGACCGCTGCGGCGCGGACAAAGAAACCGGCGTGCTCGAGATCGGACCGGGGCTCGGCGTTCTGACAAAGGAACTGGCCCTGCGGGCGAAAAAGGTCGTCAGCGTCGAACTTGACAAGCGGCTGCTGCCCGTCCTCGACGAGACGATGCAGGCGTTCGACAACGTGACGGTCGTCAACGCGGACATCCTCGAAGCGGACCTCTCCGCCCTTTTCGCGGAACACTTCGCCGGGCTGCGCGTCGTGGTCTGCGCCAACCTCCCCTACTATATCACGTCCCCCGTTCTGCTGCGCCTGCTCGAAAGCGATCTGCCGATCGCCGCGATCACCGTGATGGTCCAGAAGGAGGTCGCCCAGCGGCTTTGCGCGAAACCCGGGACCAAGACGGCGGGCGCGCTGACCGTGATGGCGGACTACTACGCAGAAGCCCGCCGCCTCTTCGACGTCTCCAAAGGCTCGTTCTACCCGGCGCCGCAGGTCGATTCCGCCGTCATTCAGCTGATGATGCGCCCCGCCCCCGCCGTCGCGGTGGACAGCAGCGAGCGCTTCTTCCGCCTTGTGAAGGCGGCGTTTTCGCAAAAGCGAAAGACGCTCGTAAACGCCGTCAGCAGTACGCTGCATCTGTCGAAGCAGACGGTGCTCGACGCGCTGCAGGGCAGCGGTCTGCCGGAGGCGGTCCGCGCCGAGGCGCTCACCACGGCGCAGTTCGGCGAGCTGTATCACGCGCTGCAAGCGCGCGGCGCTCTGATCGCGTGATATACGCATATTTACCCTTTTTTTCAGAAATCCGAACAAAAAGTGACAGCGTTCATGTAAAGGTTATACCTTTCCGTGAACGCTGTTGTTGTAAAGCTTTTTTCTTGCGGATGTGGAAAACTCCGTGAAAAATGTGAAAAAGTTCGCCTTTTCCACAAGATAATTCGTTCTGCGAATAATCAAACGGTCATTTTGTAAAGATTTCCACTTTACTAACAGGTTTTTCCACAACCCCGACTGCGGAATATTCATTTTTACGCTGAAAAGTGAATATACAGCCTTTATGAGCCGCCCTTTACGCCGCCACGCGCAGGACACCCCGCGCCGGAACGGTCACACCGCCGGCCGTGACGGGCGCGTCGGTAAAGTTGACATAGACGTGCTCGGCACCGAAGGTCGTACAGGTGACGCCGTCGCGGATCGTCTCAAACGCCGTGATCGGCTTGTCGCACAGCCCGTCGAAGAGGGTCTGCAGCGTCTGCCAGCTTTGCTGCGCCTGCGCGATGGACTGGATGTAGCTCAGCGCGTCTGGCTGCTCCGGCGTCCCGTAATCGGCGGCGTACCACTCGTAATACGGCGCGGCGCCGCACTGCGCGGCAAGCAGCAGCGCCTCCTGCGGGTCGTCGGCGAGGTTCATCGCCTCGCCGCTGTAGAACGTGTAGCCGTGCAAAATCGCCTGTAAGAACGGCACGGAGGTTGTCAGCGCGTTGGTATAGGTCGCCGCCATCGGCACGTTCAGCACGCTTTCGGCGTATTTGAGCGCGTAGAGATTCGCACCGTCGAGCATCAGCGGACGTTCCGCGGCGAGGGACGAGAGCTGCGACGCGACCAGGTCGCGCGTTTTCTGCGCGTCGGGCGCCTGTTTGCTCGCGCAATCGACCGAGAGGACCGTCGCCGCGTCTGGGATACAGACCCGGTCGGCGCCGAGCCGCCGCAGGGCGACCAGCAGGTCGTGGGTTCTGCCGTCGAGCCTGTCCGCCGCGCAGCGCGACAGCATGGCGGCGGAGGACAGCGCGGGCGTCTGTAAAATCGTTTCGGCAGCCGTCTGCTTCTTGCCGAAGCAGTCGCGCGCCGTTTTCGGCAGCGTACCGTCCGCCCCGGTCAGCAGGCGCGCTTCGGGATAGACCGTCACGCCGAGCGGCTGCACCGCAGAAGTGAACGACTGCAAGGATGCGACGCCGGACACCGTGGAGGACAGGCGGAAGCTGCGCTGGGCGAGCGCACCGAGCAGCAGCCCGCGGTAGCGCAGGCGGATGTTGCCGATGCCCTTGCTGCGCAGATATTCGAGCAGCTCCTGCGCCGCGGAAAAGTCGGTCAGCGTCTGCAGTGTCCGGGTCGTTTTGCCCGCCGTCTGGACCGTTGCCGCGCCGATCAGGCTCAGGTGGAACGGCATCGTTTGGTCATTGCGCATCGGGGTCAGCAGATCGAGCGTCCCGCCGCGCAGCAGCAGCTCACGGCACGCCGCCGCCATGCCCATCGGCGTCGCGGTCTCACCCGCTAAAAAGCGGTAGGACAGCGTCAAAACGGCGTCAGTCGTCTGCCTGGCGCAATAGAGCGTTCCGCGGGCGTCTTCTTTGGTCTCAGTCAGCGTAAAAACCGGATAGACGCGGTCAACGCCGCCCGCCTTCGTTCTCTTTTCGGCGTGGACGGTCAAGAGCGCGTCGCCCTCCTCGGCGAGCGCGACAAAGCCGCCGTTCTCCACCCGCTGTCCGAAGGCGGCGACCCGGGCGCAGGCCCCGTTTTCGTCCGGCGCGTAGGCCGGGATCGCGACCGGGTCAAATGTTTCCGGCGTTCCCTTCGTGTAGATCACACTGCCGCAGCCGTCGGGCAGCAGCAGGAAGTCGTCGTCCCCCGCCTGCGTCTGCGCGCCGAAGAACGGCAAAACAGAAAGGGACAGCAGCTTGACGCCGCGCGGCAGCTTTTCTTCCGCAAGTGAAGCGCAGTCCACGCGGACACGCATACAGCCGTCGGTCACGGTGACTTCCAGCGGTAAAGTAAATGTCAGCGTTTCGCCGCTTTCGAGCGGTTTTTGGAAGCGGTAGCGTAGCAGCACCCCGTCGTCGTTCGTCGTCACTTCGGTGTGCGCCGGGTCGCAGTCGTCCTGCGTGTTGAGCGTCAGAAGCTGTCCGTCGGCGAGGATTTGCAGCGTCAGCATCGCGGCGCCGGCGTCGGTCTTTTCTGGCAGGGCGCGCCAGAGTTTCCCGGCGTTCGCGTCATAGACGGCGATACTGCGGCTTTCTTCGTCAAAATAGAGGACGGTCATCTCCGCGCGGGAGACGCGGGTCATCTCTTCGCGCGCCTTCGCGTTTTTGTGGACGCCGGTCGCCGCGGAAACCGCCGCCGGCGCCGCCGCGGAACGCACCCGGTCGGCATAACGGCCGCAGCCGGTCAGCAGCAGGCACAGGCACAGCGCCGTCAGCCGGACCCACCTTCTCTTTTTCATACAGTCGCCCCCAAAGTGTTGCTGTCGTTATTATACCATAAAACGACAGCGCTTGTCAAAAGGGACCACTTGACAAACGGCGCCGAAGCGCATATAATAGAAGGCAATCAAAGAAAGGCTTTGACAAAGAAGAGTAAACGCCGAAAAGCGAAGCACAGAGAGGAACACAAAAGTTGAGAGTGTTCTGCGAAGCGGGCGTTGAAGTGCGCTTTCGAGCTGCCGCGGGGAAAGACGAGTATCCGCGGACGGTCAGCCGCCGTTACCGGCGCAGGCAACTGCATGAGTGAGAAATCAGAGTGGAACCGCGTCACCGACGCCTCTGTGTCCTTCGGGCAAGAGGCGCGTTTTTTATTGTTTGATTTGGAGGAGAATCATGTTCAACCGGCTCAAAGAAGATCTGCAGTGCTTCAAGGACCGCGACCCCGCGGCGCGCAGCAGTCTTGAAATCTTTTTCCTGTACCCCGGCTTCCGGGCGGTGCGGATGTACCGCCGCGCGCACTGGTGCTATACCCACAAGTTGTTCTTTCTGGCGCGGCTGATCTCGCAGCGCTGCGTCCGCAAGACCAACATCGAGATCCACCCCGGCGCGACGATCGGCCGCCGCTTCTTTATCGACCACGGCACGGGCGTCGTGATCGGCGAGACCGCCGTGATCGGCGACGACTGTTTGCTGTATCAGGGCGTCACGCTCGGCGGCACCGGCAAGGACCACGGCAAACGCCACCCGACCTTAGGCAACAACGTGATGGTCGGCGCGGGCGCGAAGATCCTCGGTCCGTTCACCGTCGGCGACAACTCCAACGTCGCCGCGGGCTCGATCGTCCTTTCGGAGATCCCGCCGAACTGTACCGCCGTCGGCATTCCGGCAAAGATCGTCAAGCAGGACGGCATCCGCGTCAAGGACCGGCTCGACCAGATCCACGTCGCCGACCCGGTGGAACTCGAACTGTCCGGGCTGCGCGCGCGGCTCGATATGCTCGAGGAGGAGATCGACGACCAGCAAAACGCCTGTCCGCGGCTGCAAAAGCGGAATCAGCAAAGCAACACGCTTTGGAGCAACGAAGATTTTTGGGTCATCTAAGACTATAGGAAGGCAAGAAACAAGATAGCAAGAAGGAGTATATATCATGAAAGTATTCAATACGCTGACAAGACAGAAGGAAGACCTGATCCCGCTCAAAGAGGGCGAATTCAAAATCTACGCCTGCGGACCGACGGTCTATAACTTTATCCATATCGGCAACGCACGTCCGCTGTGCGTGTTCGACGTGCTGCGCCGTTATCTCGAGTACCGCGGCAACAAGGTGACGTTCGTCCAGAACTTCACCGACATCGACGACAAGATCATCCGCCGCGCCAACGAAGAGGGCGTGACGTTCAAGGAGATCTCCGAGACCTATATCAAGGAGTTCTGGACCGACGCGAAGGGGCTCGGCGTCCGCGAAGCGACCGTCCACCCGAAGGCGACCGAAAACATCGGCGAGATCATCGACATCGTCTCGACCCTCGTCGAAAAGGGCTACGCCTACGCTGTTGACGGCGACGTCTATTTCAGCCCGAAGCAGTTCCCCTCTTACGGCAAGCTGTCGCACCAGCCGCTCGAAGAGCTCGAAGCCGGCGCGCGGATCAATATCGGCGAAGTGAAAAAGGACCCGATGGACTTTGCCCTTTGGAAGAGCGCAAAGCCGGGCGAACCCTACTGGGATTCCCCGTGGGGACACGGCAGACCGGGCTGGCACATTGAGTGCTCCGCCATGGTGCGCCGCTATCTCGGCACGACGATCGACATCCACTGCGGCGGACAGGACCTGATCTTCCCGCATCACGAAAATGAGATCGCCCAAAGCGAATGCTGCAACGGCGCGCCGTTCTCCCGCTACTGGATGCACAACGGCTTTATCACTGTAGATAAGGTGAAGATGA
The DNA here is from genome assembly GCA_017544665.1 of Clostridia bacterium. Classification (GTDB taxonomy): domain Bacteria; phylum Bacillota; class Clostridia; order Oscillospirales; family Acutalibacteraceae; genus UBA6857. Next base: position 5,887 of record JAFYDS010000219.1, read on the forward strand.
GTAAATCGCTCGGCAACTTTTTCACGGTCCGCGACGTCGCCGAACAGTTTGGCTATGAGCCGATCCGGATGCTGATGATCTCCAGTCAGTACCGCAGCCCGATCAACTACAGCTACGACGCGATCGAGCAGTGCAAGACGTCGCTTGAACGCCTTTACACCTGCCGCGACAATCTCGACTTCGCTTTACAGAACGCGAAGGACGACGCCGACGACACCGACGCGGAGGAAATCGCGCGGATCGACGCGTTCAAACAGAGCTTCATCGACGCGATGGAGGACGACCTCAACACCGCCGACGCGCTCGGCACGGTGTTTGAGCTGGTCCGCGACCTGAACACGAATGTCAATGAGGGCGTCCGCAGCAAGGCGCTCGTCAGCCACGCGATCGAAATCTTCGACGAACTTGTCGGCGTGCTTGGTCTCCTCTACAACCGCAAGCAGAAGGACGACCTTGACAGCGAGATCGAAGCGCTGATCGAGCAGAGAACGGCCGCCCGCAAGGCGAAGAACTGGGCCGAGGCCGACCGCATCCGCGACGAACTCAAAGCGCGCGGGATTATTCTCGAAGACACGCCGCAAGGTGTGAAGTGGAGCAGGGCTTGACGCGGAGCGTCAAGCCAATTCGGAATTCGCGAAGGAGTTGACCGACTTGACCGACAACAAAACCGCCCCGATCGGCGTATTCGATTCTGGCGCAGGCGGTATCAGCGTGCTCAAACGGCTTTGGGCGCTGATGCCGAATGAACAATTCCTATATTTCGGCGATTCCGCCAACGCGCCCTACGGGACCAAACCGCTCGAGGAGATCCGCGCGCTGACCGTTTCGGCGGTGGAGCACCTTTTAGACGAAGGCTGCAAGGCGATCGTCCTCGCCTGCAACACGGCGACCTCCGCGGCGGCGAAGGAACTGCGCGAAACGTACCCGGACATCCCGATCATCGGCCTCGAGCCGGCGCTCAAGCCCGCCGCACTTTCAGGCGTGCACCCCACGGTGGTGGTGATGGCGACGCCGCTGACGCTGCGCGAAGCGAAGTTTCAATCGCTGACCGAAAGGTTCGCCCACCGGTGCGAGCTGATCCGTCTCCCCGCCCCCGAACTCGTGGAACTCGTGGAGCAGAACAAGATGGGCACGCCGGAGCTGATGGACTATCTCGAAGCCCTGTTCGCGCCGCTGGACAAGGACAAGATCGACTGTCTCGTCCTCGGGTGCACCCATTTCCCGTTTGCCAAACGTGAGCTGCGCGCCCTTTTGGGCAGCCGCCCGGTCTTCTTCGACGGCGCCGTTGGCGAAGCGAAATATACCAAAGTCGTGCTCGACGAACGCGGGCTGCGCGCCCCGCTCGACGCAGTCGGCGCCATCCGCTTTGAAAGCAGCGACCCAAAGAAGCTGCCGCTGCTCGAGCAGTTGTTTTCCTTTGAACTATAATGAGGTGATACGATGTTGACACAAAACATGAACGGCGTCATCGCCGTCCGGCTCGACCGCGGCGAAGAGATCGTCGCGTCGCTGGAACAGATCTGTGAACAGTACGACATCGGGGCCGCGAAGATCGACGGTCTCGGCGCGGTCTGCGACACGACGGTCGCGATGTTCGACTTTTCCAAAAAGCAGTACCACGAGACCCCCCTCCCGCAGTTTCTGGAGCTGACGAACCTGTGCGGCAGCGCGTCGCGCAAGGACGGGGAGGTCTATCTCCACCTGCACGCGACGCTTGCGGACGAAGCGGGCAACGCCTTCGGCGGTCACCTCAAAAAAGCGTATATCGGCGCGACGGCGGAGATCTTCCTGACGATCCTCGACGGCAAAATCAACCGCAAAACGGATGAAGCGTCCGGACTGAACCTGTTTGACTGGTGAGAGAAATGACAGATATTCAACAAGCACTCAAAGCGTACTTACTGGAACAGGGCGCGTCCGACGTCGGCTTCTGCTGTCCGCCGGACGGTGACTTCGGCGACTGCGTCAACGCCGTGAGCGTCGTCGTCCACCTCTCGGACGCGATCGTCGATGAGATCGGCGCGGAGCCGACCCACACCTATTTCAACCACTACCGTTCGGTCAACGCGTTCATCGACGCGCTGCTGCTCAAGGCGGGGCTGTTTTTGCAAAAGCACGGCTACCGCTATATCACCGTCGCCGCGTCGCAGAGCATCAACAAGGACGGCTGGAACTACACGGGCCGCTATTCCCACAAGAAGGCGGCGGTCCTCGCCGGGCTCGGCACGATCGGCAAAAGCTCGATGTTTTTACATAAGGACTTCGGCACGCGCGCGCGGCTCGGGACGCTCTTCACCGACGCGCCGTTTGACGTTTCCGACGTCGAGCCGGTCGATCTTTGCAAAAACTGCGACCGCTGCGTCAAGGCCTGCCCCGCCGGCGCGATCAGCGGCAAAGCCTGGGCGCCCGGCGTCCCGCGAGAAGAGCTCTTCGACGCGCAGAAGTGCAGCGAATACATGAAGCGCAAATTCCAGCACATCGGCCGCGGCGCGGTCTGCGGGATCTGCATGGAAGTGTGTCCGCATAAGAAATGAGCTGTTAGCTGTTAGCAGTCAGCCGTTAGAAAAAACGCCCTTGCGGGGCGTTTTTTTTATTCGGAATTCGGAATGCGGAATGCGGAATTACGTGAGGAACGGGTGCGCAAAAGCAAACCGTACGCCGCGAAGGAAACCATTGTAGTCAACTGCAGCAATCATCAAAACAGCTTTTGCCAGTCGCTTTCCTCAATCGTTTTCACAAGTTCTTTTGCATGTAATACACTCTTTATGTTTTGCGCGGAAATGTTCTGGATGTTAGCAATGGGTCTGAACACATCCTCGGCGCGGATAACGGTCTTCGGGCGGTATTCGGAGTTTTTCTCAACTTCTGAGTCGTATCGAGAAACGCCTTTCATGCGTTCTTTCAAGTGCGCTTCCCATCTTTCACGGCTGTTTGAATAGCCTTGCATTTCCACGTCGCGTGCGGACTGTCCGTACTGTTCAGCCATTTTCCATAGCCAGGACGCCATCAAATCCCGCAAGTATTGCAGCGCCTCGTCTTGCGGCATAGTGTATAGTGGAATCGGATCATCAACAACGGTGTGAATAAGGTTCTTTTTATCCAAAACTTCCATATCCCGAACGTAATGAACAATCGGGACAACATCGCATTCAGCTGCTTTTGAGAGCGTATATACACCCTTCCAATAATCAAGCAAAAGACGTTCCGATGTCTTATTCCAACCACCTTCCGGAAAAATGAGCAAATCTGCTCCGTATTCCATGGCTTTGAGTGCCTTTGCTATAGAAGCGTGGCGACTTGTTTTACTCTTTCTATTCACGCAGACACCGCCGACAAAGGAACTTGCCAATCCATCAATCGTATTATAGAGAACCGGCAAACTACCCCACACAAAATATATGTGTCTGCCAGCAGCCAAAACAGTTGACAAACAATCGTCATGGAACCCATGGTTTGCAACAAAAATCACCGGTTTTTCAGGCAAAGCAACAGGCGTATCCTTTTCATCAGTTGTTGAGTCATCTAGAAATCGTCTGCTTTCATAAACCTGCGTACATTTCATGGCACCGGGGCCTATCTTTTGAAGAACGCGATAAAACTTGCGCCGAAACAGGATTTCTTTTTCAGAAACAGCGATATCGGGATCATTGTCCAGCCAGTGCAGATACCGTTTGTTATAAACATAAAACAACGGCGAAAGCCCCGAATAACCGTCACCGACTAAATCATCAATCGAAAGGAGCGCATCCGCATAGTTATCCATGACTTTTTGATTGATTCTGCTTTTGTAGGTTTCAAACATGTTTATCAGTCCTTACGAAACAAAAATGCATTGTTCAAACTCGGCTGCAGCGTTGCAAGGTGTGCAAAAGCGTCTGCCGGTTCGGTGATTCTTTTGTCGATGTATTGTGCAGTGTTTTCAATTTCATAATCATACAAGCCGTTAGAGGTTGCAATCAAATCAACGAGGAAATTATCCCAGTACTGCCGGGCGTCTCCAATGTCTTTTCGGCTCCCGTGCGCGTACTTGTCCATTAACTCATATTTTGCGGTCGCCATTTTATCCCGCAAAACAGTAAGGCCCTCTTGCTGACCATATTCGCAAATATTAAATGTGTCATCCACAATCGCATAAACCTTACTGCCTTCTTGAATCGTCGCCAATGGAACCACAAGTGCACCGCTTTCTTTTGCAACGTCATAGATACCTGGATAGAGCTTTTGTACGATCAGATTTTCGGTTTTGTTCCAAACCCCCTCCGGATACATCAAAACATTTGCACCGAGAGATAAAGCATATTTCATTTTATCCTTTGCTGCGCGGCGGCTGGCTTTGTTTTTTCTGTCCAGCATGATAACGCCGTTTGTCCATAGTGCATAGCCGTCAATGGATTCATAAAAATCCGGGATGGACGCGTATAGAAGATAGGCGAAAGCGCCTGCAGCTTTGAGAGAAAACGCTACATCATCCCGGAAACCATGTGTACAAGCGAAGATGATGGGTCTGTCCGAAGGCAAATCCGCACTTCGTTCAACAATTAGCTTGTTTTTTGTAGAAAGTGGAACGATGACGTTGCAAAAGAGAGGATGAAATCGTTTTCGATTTCTGATTCCTCGTTCAGACAAAACTTTTGTTGGATCATTTTCCATAAGGTATTCCAGTATTTTGTTATACAATAGCCTCACCTTTTCGCAAATGTTGAAGGTATTCCATTTGGATTATAGCGACCCGGATTACAAAGTCAAGCAATTTGGAACTAACGGTCGAAATACGGAATAAACGGTAATATAAAACAAAAAAAGTGCGCAGCCAAAGCCACGCACGAAAAACACATGACTCAACTGTCGCCAAACAATTTCTTCATTCACTTGCACAAGCGTGATGAAACAGAGCCTGTGTTTTTACCGAAACGATAAAAACACACGCCTATGCAGGTGAATATATTGAAATTGTTTGGCTTCTTAACTTTACCACATTATAAAAGAGCAAAAAGAAAAAAGCACCTCGTAGTGCCGATCACTGATCGGCGCTACAAGAACGTCGCCGCAGCGTCGGCGTGTCGCCGACCTGAACGTGCGTAATATGAGCCGACCATTGGTCGGCGCTACGGCTGTTCCTTCGCGGCAACCTGTTTGCTACCGGAACAACCTTCCCCGCGTCACTAACGACTAACGGCTGTCGACTGACGACTTTTTTAACTCAATGTATGAACTTGCGTTTGACGGGCAAAATAGGAAAGACTGAAGGATCAACAAGTCAACATGGAGGCTATGCTATGAAACAATTTCTTTCTTTGCTGCTCGCGGCGCTGATGCTGCTCTCTCTTGCCGCCTGCGGCGAAAAACGACCGCTCCCCGACGCGAGCGAACAGGACACCGCCCAGACCGACACGCCCTCCAAGGCGACGAGCCTCGGCGTCCTTTCGGCGTCCCCTGCCCTTTCCGGCGCGCTCGAAGAGATCGCGGCGGCATACCGCGACGAGACCGGCGTCACGTTACGCGTCACAAGCGAAGCGGGCGAAACCTACCGCGCCTCTTTACAGACGGCGCTCGCGAAACCCGCGGACACGCCCGCCCTCTTTGCGCTGACCGGCGCGGACGACTTTGACGCGGTGAAGGCCCTCTGCACGGATCTCACCGGCACGTCGCTCGCGTCGTTTCTCAGCGACAAGTCGCTCGCCCTCACCGACGGCGGCAAGCTGAAGGCGATCCCCGTTGACGTCACGGCGTGGGGGCTGCTCTATAACGAGGACGTCACCGACCGCTATTTTACGCTGAAGGACAAGAAGACGTCCTACGCGTCGATGGACGAGATCACCGATTTTGAAAAGCTCAAGGCGCTCGCCGAGGACATGGCGGCGCACAAGAAAGCGCTCGGGATCGAGGCGGTGTTCAGCGATCTGCCGCTGCGCGCCGATGCCACCGGCTGGCTCAAACACGCGTCCGCCCCGGCGGTCTATTCCGACGTCCGGGACGCCGACGGTCCGGTCGCGACGGCGGTGCGCGGGCTTCGGGACTTCGCGTTTTCGCTCGGCAACAAACTGCGTGACGCGGCGGACCTGCTCTTTGGCAATATGCCTTCTTCCCGCGACCGGCTCGATACGGTCTCCGAAGCGGACGCACAGGCAGAGTTCGCCGCCGGCAAAACGGCGTTCCTCTATACGAACTCCGACAGCTACCGCGCGCTTCAGAAGACGGAGGGCAATGTGCTGAAAAAGGACAAGCTGCGCTTTCTGCCGCTATATCTCGGCGCGGACGGAGAGGACGCAGACGGGCTGACCGTGCAGACGAAGCGGTATCTCGCAGTTAACGAGAACGCCACCGACGCCGAAAAGCAGGCTGCGGTCGATTTTCTCGAATGGCTCTTCTCTTCCGACACAGGCAAGCGGATGGTGAAGGAGAACCTCGACTTCACCGCGCCGTTTTCCACCTTTGGGGAAAATGAGCGTCCGGAGGACCCGCTGCGCCGCGACGCGCTGCGCTATCTTTCGAAGGACGGCGTTTCGTCCGTGCCGGACCTCTCCGACGCCTACCCGGGCGGCACGCTCCACACCGACGTGTCGGGTGGCCTGCTCGCCTACACGCGCGGGGAAAAGGACTGGGACGATTTTGTCGCCGACGTCAAGGCGATGTGGCATCGTGCGACGGAATGAAAAAAGCAGCCCTTTGAGGGCTGTTTTTTCAGCGGCCAGTGGTTAGTGGGCAGTGGCTATTTGGGCCCCCTCAGTCATCGCGCAAGCGCGATGCCAGCTCCCCAAAGGGGGGCGCCTTTTTCTTTCTTCTTTTAGGTTCACTCCAAATTCAACATTCCAAAACCCAAACAATACGCAACGCCGAACAGGGCGACCACACAGGGTCGCCCCTACATAAAAATGCCAGACGTTGCCGACTTTTTATTCAGTTTTTTCTATCTTCGGTTTCTTCTTTTCATCTGCCAATTGCACACTGCACACTCCACACTGCACACTCAATCCCTTGTCCCTTGTCCCTTGTCCCTTCACTTCAACATCTGCTCGCGCAAAAACAGCAAGATCGCCTTCTCGCGGCGGGAGACCTGCACCTGTGACATGCCGAGCTGCGCCGCGGTTTTGCTCTGGGTCAGCCCGTCGAAGTAGCGCAGGCGGATGAGTTTCTCGTCGCGGTCGGGCAGTTTTTGCAGCACCGTCTCCAGCGCCAGAGAATCGCATAAGGGGCCCTCCGGCGGCGGGACCGGGACGTCCATCTGCTTTTCGTTTTGCTCGTCCGGGCCCGTGAGAGACAGCACCGGCATCGACACCGTCACCAGCTGCGCCGCTTCCGCGGCGGTGATCCCGAGCCTTTCCGCCAGCTCCCCGATCGTCACTTCTCGCTGCAGCTCGGTTTCGAGCTGCGCCTTTACTCGCATTGCGCGGCGGGCTTTTTCTTTGAGCGTGCGTCCGACTTTCAGCGCGCCGCCGTCGCGAAAGACGCGCCTGATCTCGCCGAGGATCACCGGCACCGCGTAGGTCGAAAACGCAAAGCCGCGCGCCGGGTCGAAGTGCCGCGCCGCTTTGCAAAGCCCGACGCAGCCAGCCGAAAACAGCTCCTCATACTCGGCGCCGCGGCCGCGGAACCGGTTGGCGCAGGCGTGGACGAGCGCGATGTTTTCCGTGATGAGAGCGTCGACCTGCTCAGCGCCCATCCGGTTTCCCGCCGATCACCTTTTCGAGCGTGACGGTCGTCCCGACGCCCGGCTTGGAATGGACGTGCACGCGGTCCATGAAGCTTTCCATCACGGCGAAGCCCAGCCCCGCGCGCTCGCCCGCCATCGTCGTGAACAGCGGCTGCCGCGCCTGTTTGATGTCGGCGATCCCGACGCCCTTGTCGCGGACGCGGATGCGCACGGAGGGCCTGTCCGTCAGTGTCGCCGTCAAAAAGACCGGCCCTTTGCCCTCGCGGTAGCCGTGGACGATCGCGTTGGTCACCGCCTCGCTGACGGCGGTCTTGATGTCGCTGAGTTCCTCCACGGTCGGGTCCAATAATGCCGCGAACGCCGCCACCGCCGCGCGTGAAAAGCCCTCGTTCACACTGCGCGCTTCGATCATCAGCTTCATTTCGTTCAGCTTTTTCATTCAGCTCACCTCCCTTTGCCTGAGTTCGCCGAGCCGGTCGAGTCCGGCGAGCCGCATCACCTTGTAGGCGCCGGGCGACAGGTTTTCGACACGGATCACGCCGCCGATTTGCTGCATCAGCTTGTAGCGTCCCATCACGAGGCCGATCCCGCTGCTGTCCATGAAGGTCACGCCGCCGAAATCGAGGATCAGCGTCTTCGGGCGGTGCTGCGCAATCGCGCTGTCGATCGATACGCGCAAAAGAGAAGCGGCGTGGTGGTCGATCTCGCCCGTGAACCGCACGCGGATGTTTCCGTTGCCGTATTCGAGTTTTGCACTCATTTGTCTCATCCTTTCCAAAAAAGAGCTTGCCCGTCTATGGTAGCCGATTTCCTTTGCAAAGTTTGTTGAACCGCGGCGGCAAACTCGTTTTTCCAAAGAAAAAAGGCACCGGAGAACCGGTACCTTTTTTATTGTTTCCTGTGCACTCAGAATTCCGTACCAAGATCGAGCGTGTACGCCTTCTTCTGCGCGTTGACGCTGTCGAGGAACGCCTGGAGCGGCACGCCGAACTTGTTGTCCTTCTGACCGCGGATATTGACCGCGACCGTCTCGTTTTCGGCTTCCTTGTCGCCCACCACAAGCACGTAGGGCACGCGCTCGAGCTTGAAGCGCTTGATCTTGTTCTTCATGTTCTGATCGCTGTAATCGACCTCGAAGCGGATATCGCTGTCGAAGAGGAGGTCGGCGATATTTTTCGCGTAGTCGTTATGCTCCGGACGGATCGGCACAACGGCGACCTGCACGGGCGAGAGCCACAGCGGGAACTGCCCCTTGAAGTGCTCGATCAAAATGCCGATGAAGCGTTCA
>JAFYDS010000220.1 GCA_017544665.1 Clostridia bacterium
AGCGCCGCAAAAAAAAGAAGGGCGGCAAAGGCAAGGTCATCCTCGCGATTCTGCTTGTGATCGCGATTGCGTTGACTGGTTTGTTCGCGTACGGCTACGCGATTCTCGGTAAAGTCGGTTATGATAAGGATTATAACAGCACCAACCCTTATGTCGATGCTTCGGCGCTTGCAAGAAGCGACAGGGTACGCAATATTCTTTGTATCGGCGCCGACGCGCGCAGCGACGTGGAAGGCAACCGTTCCGACACCATGATACTGCTGTCGATCGACAACGCTCATCACCAGCTTAAGATGACCTCGTTTTTGCGGGATTCCTATGTTTATGTCCCCGCGAAAGGGTTCAACGCCAAGCTGAACGCTGCGTTTGCCTGGGGCGGCGCTCAAATGCTGGTTGATACGATCGAGTATAATTTCAAGGTCGATATCGACGATTACGTGATTATTGATTTCGTCGGTTTCCAGAAATTGATCGATCTGATGGGCGGGCTTGACGTTGACGGCGTAACGGCTGCCGAAGCGAAATATATGCGCGACGTGGTGAAGATCGTCTACTGCAAAGAAGGAAAGAACCACTTCACCGGCGCGGCTGCGCTCTGGTATTGCCGCATCCGAAAGCTGGATGACGACTTCCACCGTACGGAACGGCAGCGCAAGGTGATCAACGCAATTATGAAACAGGCCCTGCGCCAGAATCCGTTCAAACTGATGAAGATCATAGAACAGGTGCTTCCGATGATTCAGACGAGCCTGAGCCGTAACGATCTCCTCGGTGTTGGTTTCTCAACTGTGTTCAATTATATCGGCGGAAAGAAACCGCAGCAGCAGATCCCTGCAGAGGATACCTGGAGAGGGCAGCGCATCAACGGACAGGATGTTCTGCGTCTGGACTTTGATCGAAACACGGAGATTCTCAAATCCTTCTTATATGATTAATATACCCCACAGCGTATCGGCACAAATCAGCCGGTACGCTGTTTTTTGTCTTGCATTTTTCAAACCGGATATGCTATAATAATACAGAAATTGCAAAGGAGGGACGGCGTATGGCACAGCAGCCGGCTGCACGGCAACTGTATGTGCAGAACGTGAAAAGCATTTTTCAATACAATGCCGTCCGTAATCCAGGCGCGAACGCGATCCTGCTGCGAGATGAAGAGGAAAAGCAAGTCCGCGTGTCATATCGCAAACTGCTGCATTATATCAACCGTCTCGGGACGGCGCTGCTGCGGCGCGGACTCGGCGACGCGCACATCGCGATCATCGGCAAGAACAGTGAAAACTGGTGTTACGCTTATCTGTCGGTCCTCTGCGGCGTCGGCGTTGCCGTGCCGGTTGACCGCGAAATGTCTGCGGAAAGTCTGGTCAATGTGATCCGTTTCGCGTCTGTCAAGGCGATTTTTACGGACGCCGCAACACGAAAAAAACTTGCGGCGGTGCAAAAGAAATTGCCGAAGAAACTGCAGATCTTTTCTCTCGATTCCTGTGATGATAACAAAGTCAAATCGGTTGAAGACCTCATTCAGGAAGGGGAAACGCTGATTGACGAAGGCGACGATTCTTATCTGCACCGCAATATTGATCCTGACGCGCTTGCACTGCTTTTGTTCACCTCCGGCACGACCGAACAGGCTAAGGCGGTCATGCTGTCCAACCGGAATCTGTGCGCCGACGTAACGCTTGTCGCGCGGCGGGTCGCGCTGACGCCGCAGGACACGACGCTGTGTGTGCTCCCGCTGCATCATGCCTATCAGATGATCTGTATGCTGATGATGTTTTATATTGGCGGCTGCGTCAGTTTCTGTCCCGGACTTCGGTATATTTCGCGCGATCTCGCGTTCTTTTCCCCGACGGTGTTCGTTTGTGTACCACTGATGCTTGAAAAGATGCACAAGAAGATTTTTGAACAGCTGTCGAAACAAAGCGGCATCAAGCGCGTGTTCACGACCGGGCGGCTTTCCAGCTTGCTGGAGCGGTTCGACTGGTCCGATTTCCGGAAATTCATCTATAAGCTGATCCATCAGGCGTTCGGCGGTAAACTGCGACTTATTATTTGCGGCGCCGCCGCGCTGAATCCCGATCTGGCGCGTGACTTTGCTTCGTTCGGTCTGCCTGTGGTCATCGGCTACGGCCTGACAGAATGCAGCCCTATCGTCATGTGTAACGATGCGAATGATCCGCAACCTGATTCAGTCGGACAACCGCTCGATGAAATTGATGTAATGCTTGATCAGGCCGACGCCGAAGGCGCGGGTGAGATCTGCGTCAGGGGTCCCGTCGTGATGCTCGGCTATTATAAAAACAAAAAAGCAACGAACGCCGTCCTGCGCGACGGTTGGCTGCACACGGGCGACCTCGGCTACTGCGACGAAAACGGCAACTTTCACATCACAGGCCGCGCTAAAAACGTGATTGTGACAAAAGGCGGCAAAAACATCTATCCGGAAGAGCTGGAAGCATATCTTAACAACGACCCGGTCGTGCTGGAATCGCTGATCTTCGGCGAGGCGCGGGACGGTGATGAAACGGTCGTTGTGCAGGTCGTTCCGGATGAAGACGCAATCAAGGAAAAAATCGGCAAAGAAAAGCTGTCGAATGACGATGTGCAGAAAGCTGTACGCGACGTCGTCGGCAGAGTGAACCGTCTGCTGCCTGCGTATAAAGCGATCCGCAAGGTGCTGATCCGCAAGGACAGACTCGAACGTACCGACACGCAGAAGGTCATTCGGCAAAGTGACGCGCAGCCTGACGACGCCGATTCGGAAAATGAATAAACAACTCTTTAAGGAGGGTTCCATTATGAAACGCTTGATTTCTCTTACGCTTAGTCTGCTTCTTCTGGTGGGCGTGATCGCTACTGCAGGCGCCGTATTTGACCAGAAGCCATCGGGCAGCTTTACGCTGGATCTTCCGGTCACCTTCCATCAGACCGAAGCGAGAAGCGTGCTCGGTTATCTGAACGATTTCCGTACCGGTAACGACGCCTGGTACTGGAACAGTTCCGACACGCAGAAAGTCAACGTTACCGGCCTGCAAAAGCTGGTGTACGACTATGATCTTGAAAAAGTCGCCATGCAGCGTGCCGCCGAAATTGTGATCCATTTCGCGCATACGAGACCGGACGGGTCCTGGTGCTTTACGGCGTACAATCGTTCCACCTCAGCGGAGAATATTGCCGCCGGCTACGCCAACGCGCAGGCGGTCAATCTCGGCTGGCAGGAAGATGAAGAACCCTACAGCGGACAGGGACATCGCCGCAATATGCTTTCTTCGAGCCTTCGATCAATCGGCATTGCATGCGCAGAGTATAACGGCGTTCGTTATTGGGTGGAAGCATTTGGCGGCAGCAGCTATACCGGCACGGCGACGGAGCCTGTGGATGCGGATTATGTCGTGAGCATTACCGTTGCAAGCGGTTTGGTTCAGGAATACAGCATATCGTTTTCCAAAGAAGCTTTTTCATTGAACGTGGGCGATAAAGAGAATCTGCCTAACAGTGCGCTGAAGCTGAGACTGGATGGAACAACGTACGCCCGTGCAATCCCGCTACAGCCGATATGGTCCAGCAGTGACGCTTCAGTCGTCGCGGTCTCCGACGGTCAGATCAACGCGCTGCAAGCTGGTACCTGCAAAGTGAAAGCCCTGATCCACGGACAGACGATCGAACTGCCTGTGACCGTGACAGAGCCCGTCACTGAACCGCCTACGGAACCGCCGACAGAACCGACTGTTGAACCGTCAACTGAACCTTCAACCACGCCTTCTTCGGATCCGTCAACAGAACCTTCCGGTGAACCCTCCACCGAACCGTCTTCAGAACCTTCGTCCGAGCCGCAGGAGGAGCCGACGACAGCTCATCAGCATGAGCCGGAACTGCTCGCGCCGGTGACGGCGACCTGTGTTTCGACCGGACTGACAGCAGGTAAACGCTGCAAGATCTGCGGCGAGATCCTGGAACCGCAGACAGTTGTGCCGAAGACGGAGCATGATTTCTATACTAAAACGACCAAAGCAAAGTATCATAAGGACGGCAAGATCATCACGTACTGTGCAATTTGCGGTATGCGGACGTCTAAAGTGATTCCGCAGATCAAAACGATTCAGGTCACGGAAAAGACCTATACATACGACGGCAAAAAGCACACGGCAAAGGTGCGCGTGGTTGACAGCGAAGGCACTGTTCTGAAACGCAACCGCGATTATACGCTGACCTATCCGTCCGGCCGCCGCAAAGTCGGAACCTATAAGATTCAGATCGAAATGATCGGCGACTATACTGGCACAAAGAGCGTGTCTTATAAGATCCTGCCTGCAGCGGTGACCAACCTGAGCGCCAAACCCGGTTCCAAAAGCGCCAAGCTGACCTGGGACGCCGCTGGCGGCGCAACGGACTATGTCGTGTATTATTCCGTCAAAAAGAAGAGCGGTTATCAGAAACTCGGTTATACGCAGCGCACAAGCGCTTCCATGATCCAGCTGGAGAGCGGAAAGACCTATTACTTCCGCGTTCGGCCCATTACACGCACAGACGCGGGACAGTGGAACGGCCCGATGTCCAAGCCGGTCAAGGTGAAAGCAAAATAAGAAAACGGAATTCGCAAAAACCCTTGTTTTTTTCTGGGAAGGATGTTATAATACCACAAGCTTTGAAAAGCAAAAAGTGAATATCCGTATGATGTTCGCAGGAGATGCGCCGCTTTGGCGCGACCGAAGGAGTCAAACTCTCAGGTGTTCTCACGCATTTAGCAGGGGAGAACAGGACTGTGAACGGACGGGACTTTGGAGAAGCTGTATAGGAACTTCAGTTCCGCTTACAGTGCCGAAGGTGAAAGCGCATCGCGTGAATCTCTCAGGCAAAAGGACAAAGGAACATCACTTTGCGACAGCGGCGGATACTGCCGCTTTGCGAAAGTGATCGAAGTCTGTGTTATGAGGCGAACGGTGCGCGCACGGTTCGCCTTTTGTTTTTCGCGCAATATAGATCTGCGGAGATCATTCCGCACGAGAGGACATTTTTTATGGAACAGTTTTTTGCAAAAGTCGCACAAATCAACGACGCGGTCAACGGCGTTGTCTGGGTCAAGATCGGTCTGTTTCTGCTGATCGGCGCGGGCATCATTATGACGGTCGCGAACCGCTTCTTCCAGGTCACGCATATCGGACACTGGTGGAAAGAAACGATCGGCAGCATTTTCGGCAAGGGAAGCGCATCCCGCCGCAAGACAGACAAAACGAGCATCTCGCAGTTTCAGGCGCTATGCACAGCGCTTGCCGCAACGATCGGTACCGGTAATATCGCCGGCGTATCCGCAGCGATCGTGATCGGCGGTCCCGGGGCCGTGTTCTGGATGTGGGTCGCCGCGTTCCTCGGTATGATGACCAACTATTCCGAAAACGTGCTTGGTATCTACTACCGTCGCCGTAATCAGAACTGCGAATGGTCCGGCGGCGCGATGTATTATCTTGCCGACGGTCTCGGCAGCAAGAAAGGCATGAAATGGCCCGGTAAGATCCTTGCTGTTTTGTTCGCGATTTTTGCAACGCTCGCTTCTTTTGGTATCGGCAACATGGGTCAGATCAACAAGATCACGCTGAATATCCAGTCCGCGTTTTTTACGGATGAAATGGTGCTTGGCGCTGTCGGCGGTATCCCCGTCATTAACATCATCATCGGCTTTGTCCTGATGATCCTCGCCGCGCTCATTATCATCGGCGGTCTGCAGCGTATCGCCTCCTTTGCGGAGCGCGTGGTGCCATTCATGTCCGTGCTTTACGTGATCGGCGCGCTGATCATCTGCATCATGAATTATCAGAATGTCGGCGCGATGTTTGTCGCGATCTTTAAGTTTGCGTTCGGCGTCAAAGCGGTCGCCGGCGGCGCGGCAGGCGTGGCCATCAGCCAGGTCATTACGCAGGGCTGCAAGCGCGGCGTCTTCTCGAACGAGGCCGGTCTTGGTTCCTCCGTTATGGTGCACTCCTCGTCCAACGTCAAGGAGCCTGTGCGTCAGGGTATGTGGGGCATCTTCGAGGTGTTCTTTGACACGTTTGTCGTCTGCACAATGACAGCGATCGTCGTCCTTTCCTCCGGCCATATCGACCTTGCGACCGGCGTTGTTAAGGAAGGCATTAACGATGCAACTCTGGTTGCGCAGGTGTTCGGCGAATCCTTCGGTCATATCGGCGAGATCTTTGTGGCGGTTGCCATGCTGCTTTTTGCGTTCACGACCGTTCTCGGCTGGTCGCAGTACGGAACGAAGGCTGTGGAGTACCTTTTCGGCACAAAGTCCACGATCATCTATAAGATCATCTTCACGCTGATGATCATATCCGGTGCTGTGATGACGTCCTCGCTCGCGTGGGATATTTCCGACACGTTCAACGGTCTGATGATGATCCCGAACCTGATCGGCGTTGTCGTTCTTTTCCCGGTGGTTTCAAAGATTACGCAGAGTTACGTAAAGCGCATCATCAAGAAAGAAGACGCGCCCGCCATGCTGTCGTATGACGAAGAGATCCAAAAAGAAATGCTTGCGGAGATCCAGAAGGAAAATACGCAAGCAGAAACTGTAAATCAGTAAATATAAGAATTAATCGGCGTCCTGCAGGACTGCGACGATCAACGCGTCGGCGATCACCTGATGTCCCATTGCGGACGGGTGCACTCCGTCAAGCAGCCAGTAGGACGCTTCCGCCTTTTCCAATAACGCGTCGAACGTCTCCTGAAGCGGTACAAATGTGCAGCCGAATTGCGCTGCAACCCGCTTTGCGGATGCGGCGCGTTTTTTTGTTTCCGTGTCGAAATAGTCCCAGTCTTTCACAGTCGCCGATGCTTTCAGCACGAACGGCTCCAGAATGTAGATCTTTATATTCGGACAAGCGGTTTTAATCTCATCGATCACTTCGCAATAGGTGCGGAAGAACTTCTCGTCGCTGACGCCGTCATGATTGCCGTTCAGCTCGTGCCACACGTCGTTGATGCCGATCAGGATACTCAACACGTCCGGCTGCAGATTGATCAGATCGCACTTGATCCGTGTGTTGATTTCAACGATGCGGTCGCCGCTGACGCCGCGGTTCAAAAAACGGTAGGCGCCCGGCTGATCGTGTCCGAGCTTTGCCGCGACGAGGGTCGGATAGCCGTTGCCGCGGTAATTGTCGTTGCCGCGGTCTCTGCCGGCGTCTGTGATGCTGTCGCCCTGAAACAGGAATGTTTTCATGTTGCTTTCTCCTTTATTTACCATTTGTAATGAAGTTCTTTTTGATCGGTGCGCCAATGCTCCGGCGTTCGCGTCGTTTTCCAGTCGAGCGGACGAAGATTGTGTTTATTCTGCGCTTCGCGGTATGCCGCGGAAAGCGCCGCCGCCGTTTGAACGCTCGCGCGATCGCAGGAAACAAAGAGCGCCGTATCACTGTGCGCCAGTAAATCAAGCCATTGCCGGTTCTTTTCCCAGGGAATGTAATCTTTCAATATACCGACGCAATCGGCGTCTGCCATATAAAACGCGTTGTTCTGCGCCAGCCGGAAGGCGAGCGTGTTGACGCCCATAGTACGGGTGCGTTCCCATTCTCTGCCGCTGGTGTCGTCGCCCGTGCGGTTGATGTGAACTAACCCGGCGCAAAGGTGAGAAATCGTATTGCAGCCGATCAGAAGCATATCGTCTGCTGCGTCATGGATCAGACGGTAAAGATCCAGTACGATCTCCGCGTTCGTCTTGCTGCGGTCTGCAAAGTGCCAGTTTTCCGTTTCGCCGATTGTCCTGGTGAAATCCCTGCAGAACAAACCGAACAGGTCATATGTGGTATAATCATATTTCAGCAATTTGTAGCCCCAGTCGCGGATGCGCGTCACGTCTGCACGGATCAGTTCCTGTACAGCAGGTACGGTTGGATCAAGGTATTCAGCTTTTTTGCCGCGCTTCAGCAGCATATCCTTACGGATGCTTTTATCGCGGCTGAACAGGGGACGGATCCAGATCCCTGGCAAAACGCCCATTGCCTTGATTTCGTCCGCCAGGGCTTTCATATCGCGAAACTTGTTGTTCGGCAGCCACGGACCGGCACAGCCGTTGATCTGCCACCCGTCGTCGATGACCATATACGGGCGGTTGTCCAGACCGTCGGCGAGCTTTGCCTGCAAAGTAGCGTCGGAAACGATGGTCTCGTAGTCGCTTTTGCCGTAGGCGTAATACCAGTTGTTGCCGCCGTAGATCAGACGATCAGGCAGCAGGGGATGATTGCAGAGCTGTTTGCAGTAATCCTGCAGACAGGCGAACGTGTCGTTGCTGTTATATATGCAAAAGAGAAAATCACAAAGTCGTATCGTCCTGCCGTTCAGTTCTATGCCGCAGCCGCCGTTTTGACAGTCAATGTACGCCGTAATACCGCTCATGTCATAGTGGAAACTGACAAAAGCGTTCGGCTGCGTTTTCACGCCGAAGCAATATTGCGTTTCGGCTGCGTCCGCAATAAAATACCATGGCATATAACGGTCATTGTCTTTGACCGCGCAGAACTCGAGATTGGCATAGCTGCGTTCCCATGCGTCGCCGAGCACCTTGATTTCCGGATCGCTTTCAAAGGCCCAGCGCATTTTTATGAAACGCGGCATGCTCTTTCTTGCGGTAAGGCTGACCGTCAGCTTGTTGCCGGAAAGCTCCGTTTGCAATGCAGCGTCTTCATTTGGCCCTTCACATAGAATTTCCGCCTGAAAATCGGAAAGTATAAACTGTTTCACAGCGGTTCCTCCTGGTATTTACTTTTCTGGATCCCAGTCTTCATACGGCGCCATCTTGACGCCGATCGCGGCGAGAGAATCGCGCTGCGCTTCCGCCCGCGCTTTGAAATCGTCGTAGTCTCTTTCCGCGGGATCCGACCAGCCGATCTCTGCCAGCGCAAGCATCCGCGGGAAGCACATATAGCACATGCGGTCGAAGGTTTCGACCCATTCCGTCCAGATCGGTGCTTCAACGCCGAGGACGTTCTTTTTGCCATCATCAGTCATAGAATCCGGCTGCGGACGATAGGTATAGGTCTGACCGAGCGGGGTGCGATGATAGTCGTAATCCAGATACACATGGCTGGTTTCTTCCATGATGATCTTGCCGCCGCGGTTCGCAAAGTCGTCGCAGCGTCCTTCGCGGTCGTGCCACTTGGTCGCGACGATGTCATCGGGGTCTAATCCGGCCTCCAGAACCTCGTTCCAGCCGATGGGCGTTTTGCCGTGCGCTTTGATAAAAGCGGCAATACGGCGGGTAAAATAGCCCTGCAGCGCCTCTCCGTCCTTGAGCCCTTCTTCTTTTAGACGTTTCTGACAGTGCGGACAGTTATTCCAGTTGTCTTTCGGCACTTCGTCGCCGCCGATATGGATGTATTTGCCCGGGAAAAGATCCATGATCTCTTCCAGAACGTTGTTGCAGAATTCAAAGGTACTCTCCTTACCGGCGCAAAGAACGCCGTCGAAGACAGCTGCGCTCGTTTTGACGTCGCCGCCCTCTCCGGAACAGCAGAGGTACGGATAGGAATGAACAACGGCGGAGGAGTGCCCGGGAATATCAAATTCGGGTACGACGGTGATATGGCGATCAGCACAGAATTTGATGATGTCGCGGATCTGATCTTTCGTAAAGTAGCCGCCGTATCGCTCCATGTTGTCGCTGCCGAAGCCCCAGCCGTCGCGCCAGGCGCCCAGTTCACACAGCAGGGGATAGCGGTCGATCTCCAGCCGCCAGCCGGGATCGTCGCAGAGGTGCCAGTGGAACACGTTGCACTTATATCGTGCCGCCGCTTCAATATAGGTCTTGATTTCATCAATGGTCTGAATGTGACGCGAGGAGTCGATCATAAAGCC
>JAFYDS010000221.1 GCA_017544665.1 Clostridia bacterium
GTAGGCGAACGCCATCTGCACGCCGACGACGGCCTGCGAGTTTTCCTTGCCGAAGACGGTCGGCGTCGCGTGGATCACAGCGGGATAGACCGGTCCGCAGCCGAAGCCCGCGACGACCAGCCCGATGAGGGCGAGCAGGGGGGCCTGCACCGGCAGCAAAATCAGCACGATCCCGCAAAAGCAGACGAGATATCCGAGCCGGATCATCCGCCTGTCGCCCGCGCGGTCTGCGAAGAAGCCCGTGATCAGCCGCGAGAGCGTCATTCCGAGATAGAACAGAGACGCGAACGCCGCCGCCCGCTCTTCCGAGAGCCCGCGCGCGTGCACGAGATAGCTGCTCGCCCAGGCAAAGGCGGTCGCTTCGATCGTACAGTAGGCAAAAAAGCCGAACAGAACGTAGAAGATACCCGGCAGGGAAAAGATCTGCTTCAGCGTTTTCGGGGCAGTACGGACGGTTTCCTCTGTCTCCAGCGTCTGGGCGCGCTTCCAAAGCGGCAGACTTGCAAACAGCAGCAGCGACAGGACAAGCTGGATCAGCCCGACGGTCAGATAGCCGCGGTCCCAGCGCAGGTCCTTCGAGATCCAGAAGCCCATGATGTACGGGCTGATGCTCGCGCCGAGGCCCCAGAAGCAGTGCAGCCAGCTCATGTGACGCGAGGAGAAGTGCAGCGCGACGAAATTGTTGAGCGCCGCGTCCACAGCGCCCGCGCCGAGCCCGAGCGGGACCGCCCAGATGAGCAGCATCCAGAAGCGGGTCGCGCTCGAAAAGCCGAGCAGGGCGAGCGCCGTCGCCGCGACACTGCACGCCGTGACCTTGTCCGCGCCGAAGCGGTAGGTCAGCCGGTCGGAGCAAAGGCTCGCGAGAATGGTGCCGCCGGAGATCGTCATTGTGACGAGCCCCGCGTATGACAGCGGAACGTCCATCTGGATCTGCAGGATCGGCCACGCCGCGCCGAAGAGAGAGTCCGGCAGCCCGAGGCTGACGAAGCTCAGGTAGATGATGCAAAGCAGCAGCGTCATGTGCTGCACTCCTTTCCAAACGCGATTTACTGTGTAAAAGTATAAACAAAAACCCCCGCCTTGTCAAGGATGGGGGTTTTATTTATAAAACGGTATTGTTACGCAATGCCCTTCAAAAACGGCAGCACGACGTCCATCGTGCGGTCGCCTTCGTCATAGACGAAGATGTGTCCGCTGCCGGAGAAGCGCACCAGCTGTACCTGCGGGCAAACTTCTTGCATCCGCTGTGCCTGATAGATCGGCATGGTCCTGTCCTCTTCTCCCCAGATGCACAGCAGGGGAAGGCCCTGCGCGGCGGTCGCGGCGTAAGCTTCGGTCGCCTTGTCTGTGGCGAGGATCGTGTTGCGCAGAGAGGACAGCGTGCAGCGCACGAAGTCTTTGTACTGCAGCGCGTAGGCGAACTTGCGCATGAAGCTGTCGATCTCCTCCTGCGGGACGCGCGACGCCTCCGAGGCGCATTTTGACAGCAGCGTCTTCGCGCCGATGGCGTTGAAGATCACGCCGCCGATCCCGCGGATGTTTGCGAGTTTCATATAAAACGGCGGACGGAAGCTGTCCATGCCGGCGGGGGCGAGCCAGACGACCGACTTCGCGCGGCCGGGGTACTGGGCGCAGAACGTCGCCGTGACTGTGCCGCCCATCGACGTGCCGAAGAGGTGAAACGGCGTATCGGGGAAGATCGCGTTCGTCAGCTCATACAGCTGACGGGCGAACAGGTCCGCGTTATAGACAGCGTCCACACGTTCGGATAAACCGCGCCCGAGCAGGTCATAACGCAGCACGCGATAGCCGTTTTCGATGAGCGAAGCGAAGACCTTGTCATAGATGAAATACGGCGTGGCGTAGCCGTGGACGAGGACGCAGGGCGTCCCTTCGCCCGCCAACTCGTAATGCGTGTTGCCGCAGGGGAGGTCGATGAACGCGCCGGGCGCCTTCGCCCGCTCTTCGTCTGTCAGCTCCTTTGTTTCCGCTTTTTGCAATAAAGACTGCAGTTCCTCTTTCGTCATACTATCTTCCTTTCTCACGCGCAAACGGCGTGCTGAAAACGCAGAACGTCGCCCGTCGGGGTGAAGGAGACGCCTGTGACGCCCTTGCCCAGACCGATCGACTTGCTTGCTTCACAGATCGGCAGCACGATCGCCTGTTCGATCAGATGGATTTCCGCCGCGCGGATGGTGAACAGCTTGTCGCTTTGCTTTTTCGCGCGGGCGACGGCGTCGAGCAGCGCGTCATAGCGTTTGCCGGAAAGGTTGACGACGTTGCCCTCCGCGCCGGTGCGGAAGCGTTCGAGCGCCTGCTGCGCGGTCGATTGTTCAAACGAAAGCGTCGCGAACGCCAGCTGATAGTCGCCGGCGAGCAGCCGCGCGCGCAGCGCCGCCTCGTCGAGAACCTCCACCGTTGCGGAGAAGTGGACGCCGAAGACGCTCTGCCATTGCTGCATAGCGGTCCGGACGGCGGTCTCGTTCGCCTCGGTACAAAGAACGGTCAGCTCGACGTCCTTGAGGTTGCGGCGGTCCATGCCTTCCTGCATCTGCCGCTTCGCCTGCTTTTTCGTCAGCTGGGGCAGGGCGATCGGCTTGACGCTTTCGCGGTACGATACATCGCCGCAGATACACGCCGGAGGAATGATGCCCGCGGCGGCAGGGTCTCCCTTGAGCTCCTGCAGCGGCTTCGGGTCAAACGTCCCGGCGACCGCACGGCGGATGTCGTTGTCGCGCAGCGTTTCGTCGGTACAGTTGAACAGCAGGCTGAACGTCGCCGCGCCGAACGCGCGGATCGTCACGCCGTTTTTGCCGTCCGTTTCGGCGGCCTGCGCCGCGGTCAGCGGCGCCACATGGTAGGTCCCGTTCATGAGCTTGCTGTCGCGGGTCGCCTGTTCGTTGTTGATCGAAAAATAGACCGAGGCGGGATAGACGTCCGTTTCGTCGTAATAGGCGACGTCGCCCACCGTGCCGTTGCGGCGGACGGTGATAGCGGTCCCGGGGCTCCAGTTGCTGATATAGAACGGGCCGTTGAAGATCAGGTATTCCGACGCGAGCCCGTAGCGTCCGCCGGTCGCGTTGAAATACGTCTTATTGCAGGGCATCGCGCCCGGCAGCGTCAGCGCGGCGGGGAAGCCCTCGTCGGGGTGGTCGAGCGTGATGACCAGTGTGTAGTCGTCTTTCGCCTTGAGCCCGAGCTTTTTCGGCTCCAGTTTGCCGCTTTGTACCTTTTCAGCGTTCTTGACGGCAAGCAGCATCGGCGCCCACGGGGAACCCGTTGCGGGGTCGAGCGTCCGGCGCAGCCCGAAGACGAAATCTTTGGCGGTCAGCGATTTGTCAAAGGTCGACGCTTCGTCGCCGAGGACGCCGCTCGCGAGCTTCGTCACGCGCCAGCGCAGGTCGTGCTTGAGCTGGAACGTATAGGTCAGCCCGTCGTCGGACACGTCGCAGCGTTCGGCGGCGGCGGGGACGATGGCTCCGTTTTCGTCGTAGGTCAGCAGCCCCTCGAACACGTTCGCGATGATGTTGCGCTCGCTCGCGGAGGAGGCGATCGCCGGGTCGAGGTATTCCGGGTCGGTGTCCAGCGGCACAACGAGCTGCACGCCCTTGCCGCCCTTGCCGCAGCCGCAGCACAGCAGTGTCAGCAGCACACAGATCAAACAAACAGAAAGTCCTTTTTTCATCGTTTTGCTTCTTCTTTCTCTTGCGATTCTATCTATTTTCTTTAACGGAAATTTATATGCCGGTTTATCTGCTATAATTTTACCAAATCCTGACGGAGGGGTCAATATGAATCCGCAAAACTTTCTCATTTTATTGATACTTTTATGCGCTGTTTTGGTTCTGGGCGTCATTTTGCTGATCGTTTTGCTGCGACAGGGCGGCAAAAGGGGGCTGGAAGAGCTCTCGCAAAAGCAGGACGCCGCCGCTGCACAGACCGAAAAACAGCTGACCGGCATGCAGTCTGCGCTCGCGGACGAGTTCAGCCGCAGCCGGATGGAGCTTTCGCGCGGGCAAAGCGAAAGCCGCCGCGAGACGACCGCCGCCATCGGTGAAATGAGCGGCCGCGTCGAAAAGATGATGCACGACAACTACGACCTGAACGTCAAAACGTCGCAGGCGATCGCAAACGCGATGCGCGATCTGCAAAAGGGCAACGAGGAAAAGCTCGAAAAGATCCGCCTGACCGTCGATGAAAAGCTGAACGAAACGCTCTCAAAAAGGCTCGACACCTCGTTCAAGACCGTCAGCGAACAGCTCGAGAACGTCTATAAGTCCCTCGGTGAAATGAAGGTGCTTTCTACCGGCGTGACGGAGAACGTCACGTCGCTCAACCGGATCCTCACCAACGTCAAGGCGCGCGGCACCTGGGCGGAGGTCCAGCTCGAAGGGCTTCTTGACCAGACGATCCCGGGAATGTATGTCAAGAACTTCACCCCGTTTGAAGGCGGCCGCGAGATCGTGGAATTCGCCGTGAAGATCCCCTCGGGCGAAGAAAAGGACGTGTTCACCTATCTTCCGCTCGATTCCAAGTTCCCCGTCGAAGACTATATCCGGCTGTGCGACGCCGCCGACGCGGGTGATTCTGCCGGCGTGGACGCGGCGCGGAAAGCGCTCGAAGCGCGGGTCCTGACGCAGGCGCGGGAAGTGAAAAAGTACATCAACGAGCCGGTCACGACGCCGTTCGCGATCATGTACCTCGCGACGGAGGGCCTTTACAGCGAGATCATCTCCTCGAAGAACGGGATCGCCGAACGCTGCCAGACCGAATGCGGCGTGATGCTCGCCGGGCCGAGCACGATCACGGCGCTGCTGAATTCCCTGTCGGTCGGCTTCCGCGCGATGGCGATCAACGAAAAGGCGAAGGAAGTGCGCGCCCTGCTTGCCGCCGCCAAGGCGCAGTATGAAAAGTTCGGCGTCCAGCTCGACAAGGCGAAGAAGAAGATCGACGAAGCGGGCCGCAGTCTCGACGACGCGCAGAGCCGCAACACGATCATTCAGAAGAAGCTGCGCGCGGTGGAGGAGATCGACCAGAGCGAAGCCGACGCGCTGCTGGGGATCGAGGAATAAGAACGCAAGAAGCAAGAAAAGAAAACCACCGGTCACCCGGTGGTTTTCTTGCTGTATGACTCATTTGTCAAGCCAGATATAGTCGGCTTTGCTGCCGTGGGCACGGTAGTCGGTGGAATAGCCATAGCCGCCGGTTTCATTGTCCAGTTCGATATCGATATACAGCGTTTTGTCGCGGCCTGTGCTGCTGTCGGTGAGACAGACCTTGCATTTGCCGTCTGCGGAAAACAGATCGGTGATATCATAGCTCTGGTCGTAATAATAGAGCATCATGCGGCCGTCTTCGTTCGTGACAATATCCAGATTGTTCGCGTCCAGCACCTCCTGCGGGCTGAGCTTGCGTTCCTTGCCGAACAATCCAAGTTCCACACCGCCGCCGCCAAACGCAGTGGTTACTTCTCCGTTTTCGTCCTTGACTTCGAATTTGTATTCGCCGTCTTCGCCGGTGCTGACGTCGACGTCCACTTCCCGGCCGTGGAACCAGGTTTTCAGCGTGGTCTGAATCCCGCCGACGTCCGCCGCGTAAGCGCCCACCGCGGCAACGGCGAGAATGACCACCACGGCCGCAACGGCAAGGATGCGTTTGGTTTTGAATGTTCTGATATTGTGTTTCATCGGTTGAACCTCCCATTGTTCTGCGTCCGGCTGAAGGACGCGGAAGGTTTCTTTGTATTTTTCTTTATTCGTCATCGTTCCAGTCCTCCCCGAGCGATTCTTTGAGCAGCTTTCTGCCGCGGCTCAGCCGCACTTTGACGTTGCTTTGCGTCAAATGCAGCAGCTTTGCGATCTCGTCGATGGTGTAATCCTCATAGTAAAACAGGTGGATCACGCTGCGGTAGTGTTCCGGCAGCGCCATCACCGCCGAGAAGAGCGCACCGCTTTCCGGCGAAGGAAATGTCAGCGTTTCCATATAGTCTTCGAGCGGGGTTTCGTTCCGGCGTTTCCGTTTACGGTACACATCCTTGGCGCGGTTGAGCGCCACGCGCAGCAGCCATGCGCGGATATGCTGCTCAGAGTCAAATTGTTTGTTTGTCTGGTGGTACTGCAAAAACGTCTCCTGCAAAATATCCTCGGCGTCCGCGGCGTTTTTGCAAACGCTGAACGCGGCGGCGTAGACGTTTTGCCGGTAGGTTTCGAACAGCACCTGTGTGTCTGATCTCATGGATGGAGCCTCCGTTGCTGTGTTTGAAAGTCCTTTCACCTACCATACGAACGGCGACAGCAAAAGGTTACAACCGAATTGCAAAAAACGCCCTGCGGCGTTTTTGCAAAGTCGACAGTCATTCGTCGACAGTTAAAAATAGAATACGTCCTCAAACTGCCGGTCCAGCGCGATACACAGCACCAGCGCCAGCTTCGCCGTGGGGCAGAACTGCCCGGTCTCGATGGAGCTGATCGTGTTGCGCGAGACGCCGACCAGATCGGCGAGGTCCTGCTGCGAGAGATTCTTCTCCCTGCGCAGCGCTTTCAGGTTGTTTTTTAATACCAGCGCGTCATTCATAGTGAGCCCTCATCTGCTGCACATCTGCAAAATCCACGCGACAAGCCAGGCGACCGAAGCGACGGTATAGCAAAGCGCGATGATCAGCTCATGGCGCTTTTTCGCTTTGGCGTATTTCCAGAAAAACACGACCGCAAGGCCGGTTCCCACCGCGAAGAGCAGCTCGAACCCCGGCCGGCCGAACACCGCACCGTCGATCACGGCGGCCGCGACCGCCAGGCAGACCGTCACGATCCAGCCGGCGCGGATGCCTGTTTTCGACAGTTCCACGTCCGCCATGTCTTTCCCTTTGTTTTCGTTCTGGCTGATGGCCAGGATTTCTTCTTTATTCATGAGAATACCTCCCTTGGTTTTGCCAAGTTTACTTTGCACCTTGATTATAGCACTGCCAAGTAAACTTGTCAAGAGGTTTTGCAAAGTTTTCTTTGCAAAATCATGGCAAAGAAAAACACGGCTGCTGTTTTGGCAACCGTGCTTTTGATTTACAGCTCAATGTTGAACAACTGCTGCGCGTTCTTGTAGAAGATCTTCTCCAGATCCTCCGTCGGCAGCCCGAGCGAGAGAAGATATTCGATCTCGTCCTTCGGGTCCCACATCGGGAAGTCGGAGCCGAAGAGCACGCGGTCCGCGCCGTAAAGCGAAATGAGGCGATTTGCCGTGTCACGGCTGACCCAGTGGAACGTCGATGAGGCGTCCACCATGATATTCGGGTACTTGTGCAGCGCTTCCGCCGCCTGCGGCCAGACCGACCAGCCGCCGAAATGCGCGCCGATCATCAACAGATCGGGGTAATCCTCCAAAAGGGGGATCAGCCGGTTGACGTTGGAATAGTCGTAGCGGTAATCGCCGCAGTGCAGCAGCAGCGGCAGCTTGTACTTCGCGCAAAGTTCGCAGATCAGCCGCCCGCGTTCGTCGTCGATCGGAAACTGCTGGACGTCCGGGTGGAGCTTGACGCCCTTGAGCCCGAGCGCTTTGAGTTCGAGAATATCCGCTTCCATGTCGGCGCTGTCGGGGTGGAGCGCGCCGAGCCCGGTGAAGCGGCCGCCGCTTGATTGCACATTCTGGGCAATGAAGGTGTTGATGGAATGCACCTGATGCGGCGTCGTCGCGACGGAAAAGATCAGCGAGTGCACCACGTGGGCTTTGGCGCTGACCGCTTTCAGCGTGTCCAGTCGCCCGTCATAGCGCATCGGGGTGTCGTAAAACGTGCCGATGCCCTGCGCGGCCTTCAGCGCGATCTTGTCGGGGTAGATATGGCAGTGCGTGTCAATGACAGGTATCATCGTCGTCTCCTTATGCCGTTTCAATCGAAGCGGCCTTTTCCAGTCCGTACTTCTTGACCGCGTTTTCGCGCATCTTGAATTTTTGAATCTTGCCGGCGGCGTTCATCGGGAACCCATCGACAAAGTCGATATAGCGCGGCACCTTGTGCTTGGCCATGTGGTCGAGGATGAACTGCTTCATCTCCTGCTCGGTCATGCTCTCTCCCTCTTTGAGGATGATGCAGGCGCAGATCTCTTCACCGTACTGTTCGTCGGGCACGCCGATGACCTGAACGTCCTTGACCTTTTCGTGGGTATAGATGAATTCCTCGATCTCTTTCGGATAGATATTCTCGCCGCCGCGGATGATCATGTCCTTGAGGCGGCCGGTGATGCGGTAGTTGCCCTCCGGCGTCTTGCAGGCGAGGTCGCCCGTGTGGAGCCACCCGTCCTTGTCGATCGCTTCGGCAGTCGCCTGCGGCATCTTGTAGTAGCCCTTCATGATGTTGTAGCCGCGCGCGACGAATTCGCCGATCTCGCCGACAGGCAGCTCCTTGTTCGTTTCGGGGTCAACGATCTTGCATTCGATCTCCGGCATCGCGCGGCCGACCGTGTTGACGCGGACTTCGAGCGGGTCGTCGGTGGAGCTCATCGTGCAGCCCGGCGACGCTTCGGTCTGGCCGTAAACGATGACGATCTCCGTCATGTGCATCTTATCGACGACGTCCTGCATCTTGGAAACCGGGCAGGGGGAGCCCGCCATGATGCCCGTGCGCATATAGGAGAAGTCCGTCTTCGGGAAATCGGGGTGCTCGAGCATCGCGATGAACATCGTCGGGACGCCGTGGAACGCCGTGATCTTTTCCTGGTTGATACAGGCGAGCGAGGACTTCGGGCTGAAATAGGGGATCGGGCAAAGCGTCGTGCCGTGGGTCATAGAGGCGGTCATCGCGAGCACCATGCCGAAGCAGTGGAACATCGGGACCTGCACCATCATGCGGTCCGCCGTCGAAAGATCCATCCGGTCGCCGATGCATTTGCCGTCGTTGACAACGTTGTAGTGCGTCAGCATGACGCCCTTCGGGAAGCCCGTTGTGCCGGAGGTGTACTGCATGTTGCAGACCGAGTGCGGGTCGACGTTCGCGGCGATGCGGTAGACTTCCTCCTTCGGGACGTTATCGGCGCGTTCGAGCAGCTCGTCCCAGGTCAGACACCCCTTCTGGCGGTAGCCGACCGTGATCACGTTGCGCAGGAACGGCAGGCGTTTCGCGTGCAGCGGCTGGCCGGGCACGGTGGTTTCCAGCTCGGGACAAAGCTCTGCCATGATCTGCGCGTAGTTGGAATCGCGGAACCCGTCGATGAGGACGATCGTGTGAGTGTCGGACTGCTTGAACAGGTACTCCGCTTCGTGGATCTTGTAGGCGGTGTTGACCGTCACAAGGATCGCGCCGATCTTCGTCGTCGCCCAGAAGGTGATGTACCACTGCGGAATGTTCGTCGCCCAGATCGCGACCTTGGCGCCGGGCTTGACGCCGACGGCGAGCAGCGCGCGGGCGCATTCGTCCACGTCGTCGCGGAACTGCTCATAGGTGCGGGTGTAATCGAGCGTGGTATATTTGAACGCGTACTGGTCGGGGAACTCCTCGACCATCTTGTCGAGCACCTGCGAAAAGGTCTTTTCAATCAGCGCATCCTTTTTCCAGATGAAATGTCCCGTTTCGGCGCGGTTGAGATAGAGGTGGTGCTTCTGGCGCGCCGGGGTCGCGAACGAGGAAAGGTAGTTTTCGAAGTGTGAGAGGATGATGTCAAGATCGGGGATCTCCGGCATCCACGCGGGTTCCCAGTGCAGCGACAGAAAGCCGTCGTAGTTGACCGAGGAAAGGGCGTTCATGATGCTTTGCAGCGGCAGATCACCTTCGCCGATCAGACAGAACGCGCGGCCGGTCTCCGTCTCTTCCGAGTCGGTCAGCCGGACATGGCGCACATAGGCGCCGAGATTCTTGATCGTCTCTTCGCTACTTTCATGGCCCGCATACAGCGGCGCGTGGACGTCCCACAGCGCGGCGAGGGTGTCGCAGGCGAACGATTCGAGCGTTTCGCGCAGCAGCGCGGTGTCTGCAAAGAGACCGCGTGTTTCCAGCAGCAGCGTCACGCCCTTTTCTTCGGCCAGCGGCAGCACGTCGCCCAACACGGCGAGCAGCGCGTCCTTTTTATCGTCTTCGCCGTCAGAGACATACAGCGACACGAACGGAATATGCAGCGCAGAAGCGAACGTGATCCATTTTTCGATCAGCGCCGCGGCGCCCGCGCCCGACAGCTTCGAAAGGTCCTCCTGCAGCGCGAGGCTCGCGATCTGCAGATGACGCTCGGAGAGCGCGCGCACCGTCGCGCCCATGGAATACTTATGGAAAGGCCCTTCTTTTTCGAACAGGGTGGCGTCCATGTTGTCGTGCAGCTCCAGCCCGGAAAAGCCGAGGTCCTCGGCGTGGGTGAGATAGTCCTCCCACCCGTAATCGTACCAGCCGTGAACGGCGTATGAAAGCTTCATGCTCAGCCCTCCTCGTAGACGATCTTGTTCAGCGCGTTGAGATAGGCGCGGATGCTCGCGCCGATGATATCGGTGGAAATACCGTTGCCGGCGTAGAGCTTGCCGCCGGAGCGCAGGCGGACGAGCGCGCTGCCCATCGCTTCCTTGCCCTCGGTGACCGCCTGGATCTGGAAGTCGTCGAGCTCATAGTGGTGCCCGATGATGGATTCCACGGCGAGGAACGACGCGTCGATCGGACCGTCGCCGGTGCAAAGGCCGCTGACGAGTTCGCCGTCTTTTTCGAGCGTGATGTGCGCCGTCGCCTTGATCACGTTGCCGGAGTTGATGACATAGCTGACAAGGACATAGCGCGGCGGGACCTGCATCGCGGTCGAAGCGACGATCGCTTCGAGTTCCTTCGCGGTGACGGTCTTCTTAACGCTGATGCGCTTGAATTCGCGATAGACGTTGGTGTTGTCCTCGTCCGAAAGATCGTAGCCGAGCGCCTTGACGGCCTCGACGACCTGGGTGATCGAATCGTGCTCGCTCAGCTCGAACACCGCCGTTTCGCCGGAGGCGATGTTCTCGAATGCGCTTGTCTTGCTGCGCTCTGTGTGCAGGATCCAGCGGATCTGCTTGACGGCCCGCTGCAGAACGGTGAACTGCATCCCGCTTTCGATCCCGAGATCCATGCCGCGGGTGCGGAAGTACTGCGAGATCGTGTCGAGACTCGCCGCTGCCGACCCGTAAACGGTCGTCTTGATCTCGTCAACGCCGGCGCCGATCGCGGCGATCGCGCAGGCGTTTGCCATCGAATAGCTGTCGTTGCACTGCATGCCGAAGCGCATGTCCATCAGGGAACGCACGCCCTTTTGCAGTTCGCCGATGAATGCGCTGAACTCTTCCGCCGTCATGATACCTGCATCGTCCGACACGGTGACGAGGGTCGCGCCCGCGTCGATCGCGGCCTGAATCGCTTTTTCGAGGAATTCCGGCTCGCTGCGCGAAGCGTCCTGCGCGACGAATTCGACGTCCGGGCAAAGGCTCTTCGCCTTTCTGATGAGCTTGCCGATCATGTCGAGCACGACGGGCGGTTTCTTGTGGCAGATGTATTCCATCTGCACCGTCGACGTCGGGACGACCAGCTGCAGCCGCGCGCGTTTCGCGTCCTGGAGCGCCGCCCATGTCGCTTCGATCCCGTCTTCGTCGAGCGGGCAGGAGACGCACAGAATGCTCCCCTTGACGCCGGCGGCGATGGATTTGATCAGCAGCGCGTCGCGCTTTTCGCCCGAAAAGACGGGCAGTTCGATCGCAGAGATGCCGAGCTTGTCCAATAGCTTTGCGATCTCGATCTTTTCTTTGAAGCTCAAAGAGAGCGCGTGTTTGAGGGTGACGTCGGAACAGGTGACGGTTTGCATCTGAATCATCCTTTCGAAAAAAATAACGTCCCTGAGTCAAAACTCAAGGACGAAGTTACTCCGCGGTACCACCTTGGTTGCCGCTTGCGCGGCCGCTTTGCCGGATTCTATCAAATCCGCAGCCATGATAACGGGGCTTGCCGGGGTCGCTTACACAGCCGAAACGTTGGGCGATCCTGCTCGGGAATGAGACTGCGATAGCTTCTTCCGGTCGGCTCGCACCATCCGCCGACTCTCTGAACCGCTCAAAAGCACCGCTTAATTCCGTCTCTGCATTTGTGATATTGCAGCTATTTTATCATGTGAAAAGGTAAAAGTCAACAAGCAAAACGCAAAAAGTTATTTCTGTTTCGCTTTTCCGCTTGGGCAAGATGACGAAATCAGTCGTAATTGACCGCCAGCCGCGCATAGCGGTAGTCGTCGTACTGCAGCCCGCGCGAGGAGCGGTAAACGGACAGTACCAGCCCGACCGCGAGGTAGAGACAGATCACCGACGAGCCGCCGGCGCTGATGAACGGCAGCGTGATGCCGATGACGGGCAGCAGCTGTGTGCACATGCCGATATTGACCGCGACCTGCGCCATGACCATGAACATGATCCCGTAGCAGAGCATCTGCGCGGCAAAGTTGTGGGCGCGTTTCCCCGTCTGGACCACGCGGGCCGCGAACAGCCCGAACAGCGCCAGAAGCGCGAGCGCGCCGAGAAAGCCGAGCTCTTCGCCGACGACGGCAAAAATCATGTCGTTCTGGCTTTCCGGGATCGAGTTGCTCTGGGTGAAATCGCCCTTGAGATAGCCTGTGCCGAACAGTCCGCCGTTCTGCATCGCATGCATGCCCTGCCGCTGCTGATAGATCTCCTTCGGGTAATCGTCCGGGTGGATCAGCGCGAGGATGCGGTTGCGCTGGATGTCGCCGAAGACGCGGTACCAGACGATCGGCGTCGCCGCGCCGACGAGCAGCGCCGCAGCGGGGAAGTAGAGCCAGTGGACGCCCGCGACGAACATCATCCCGATGAACATCAGAATAAAGATCAGCGCCGAGCCCATGTCGCCCGTGACGATGACCAGCCCGATCGGGATCGCGGCGTGGATACAAAGCAGCAGCACGTTCCGAAACGACGAGATCTCATGGCGGACCTTGTCAAGGTGGACCGAAAACGTGATGATAAAGCCGATTTTGAGGATCTCCGACGGCTGCAGATAGAGGTTGAACCGCGGCAGAATCTTCAGCCACGACCGCGCGTCCGACCGCGCGTCCGGCGCGACGCCGAGCGGCGTCAGCAAGAGGAGCATCAGCCCGACGGACCCGATCGCCACCAGCGGCCACAGCTTCAAAATGAGGTCGTAGTCCACGAATGAGATCACCAGCGCGATCATTACATCAAGGAGCGTCGCGAAGATCATGACGAGCGCGTCGCGCGAGAGCAGCGCGCCGTCGGCTTTTGTACGGAAGCTCGCGCTCGCGACCATCAACACGCCGAAGGCGGACAGCAGAAAGCACAGCCCCAAAAACAGCCAGTCGGTTTCCTGGACCGTTTTACGCAGCGTCTGTCGCTTCACGCGATCACTTCCCTTCTTTTCGATGTCTGACGGCTTTCGGCGCCGCCGTCTGTCCTATATATAATAATCCATTTTCCCGCAGAATGCAAGAAGAACTTTCTTTGAAGCGTTGACTTCTTTCGTTTTTGTGATAAAATAGAACTATCGAAAGGCAGGGGAGGCGGCACAATGCGGCAGTTTGTCACGAACAGCGAGGAGGAGACCGAAGCGCTCGGCGCGCGTCTCGGCGCCATGTTGCGCGGACCGGTCGTCGTCGCTTTCTTCGGCGGACTCGGGATGGGCAAGACCGCCTTCACCCGCGGACTCGCGCAGGGGATGGGCATCGACGCAGAAGTGAGCAGCCCCACCTTCGCCCTCGTCCACGAATATCACGGCGGCGGCAAGACGCTGTATCACTTCGATATGTATCGCGTCGAAAGCTGGGACGACCTGTATGCCGCCGGGTTCTTCGATTTCTATGAAACGGGCGGCGTCCTCGCCGTCGAGTGGAGCGAGAACATCGAAAACGCGCTGCCGGACAACACCGTGCGCGTGGAGATTTCGCGCGGAGACAACGAAAACCAGCGGATCATCACAATGGAAGGGAGCGGTTCTTATGCGGATTTTAGCTGTTGACACGAGCGCGGTCTGCGCGTCCTGCGCTGTGCTCGAAGGCGGCCGCATCCGCGCCCAAAGCAGCACCAACGCCGGCCTGACCCATTCGCGGACGCTTTTGCCGATGGTCGACGCGATGCTGCAAAACAGCGAAACGCCGCTGTCTTCCATCGACTGCTTCGCGTGCTCGGTCGGTCCCGGCTCGTTCACGGGGATCCGCATCGGCATCGCCGCGATCAAGGGACTTTGCGACGGAACGGGGAAAAAAGCCCTTGCCGTCTCGACGCTCGAAGGGCTCGCGTATAATCTTCTCGGGCAAAACGTCCTCGCCTGCGCGGTAATGGACGCGCGCTGCGAACAGGTCTATACGGCGCTGTTCCGCGTGGAAGGGGAGACCGTGACCCGCCTGACGGACGACGACGCGCTGAAGATTGCCGACCTCGGCGAAAAGCTGCGGCAATATGACGAGCCGGTCGTCTTCGTCGGCGACGGCGCCGAAAAATGCGAACAGGCGCTCGGCTACCCCGCCGCGCCGCCGCTGCTGCGGTTCCAGTCCGCCGCGTCGGTCGCGCTTTGCGCGGAACAGCATTTTGGCGAAAGCAAGCTCCTGGACGCGCAGCAATTGCTGCCGGTCTATCTGCGTCTGCCGCAGGCGGAGCGGGAGCTGAA
>JAFYDS010000222.1 GCA_017544665.1 Clostridia bacterium
CCGCCGGACTTGCCCTCGCGGACGAGGACGAGCTTTTCGCCCGGCCGGTCGAGAACGGGGTAGCGCGTCAGCGGCATCGCGTTGTAATCGAGCAGACTCTTGCCGTTGACCACAAGCGAATGCGAGTGCGCGTCGAAGATCACCTTGTGCCGCCGTGCGTGGACTTTGCCGTAAGCGCGCAGCATGGAGAGGACCTTGCCGATGCCCTTGTAACCGCGGTCATGGGCGGTGTAAAGGTGGATCTGTCCCATGTGGAAGGCTTCGTAGCCCGCGTCGATATAGCGCACGCCGCGGTAGTAGAACCACATCTGCGCTTCTGTTTGTGAAAGATCGGGCATGCAGTCCCACGTTCCGGCGTCGCGCGGAAAGATACAGGCGTCGTAATCGAACTTGCGGTCTTCAAAAGGCAGCCCGAACGCTTCGAACACCCACTTTGGCACCGTGACCGGCTCCACGTCGTCGCGGTAGAGCGCTTCAAAGATACACGCCTGCAAAATGATCTCCGGGTCGGCGGCATGGATCTTGTCCGCCGCGGCTTTCACCTTTTTGAAGTGCCCTTCGTCGTCGCCGTCGCCCTTCCAGATCCCGGCGGCGCGGCCGAGAAACTTGAGCCCCGTCTTCAAAATCACGCGGATATCGTCGTCGAGCGTGTCGCTTTGCGAGATCCACTGCGCGCTCGCGGCGTGAGAGAGGTAGTATTCCAATACCTTGCGCGGCATCGCACCGTCAAAATACCCTTCGTTCATCGATGCTTCTCCTTTCGTTTCGTCAGGCGGTCAGGACCGGGTGGCGTTTTTCAATCAGCACGGAGCAAAGGCAGGCGACGCACGCCGCCGCGCCGAACAGCAGCAGGCAAAGGAACACGCGGTCCCACGAGCCGTGGTCGGCGATATAGCCAAGCAGCGCTGTGCTCAGCGTGCTGCCGACATAGCAGAACGTGTCGAGGACGCCCGCAAGCAGCCCTGAGTCCATCTTGTCGCGCATATAGATCGGGACGATGCTTGTGATCACGTTGTTGACGGCCGCCATCATCATCGCGGAGACGCCGAACAGCGCGACCGGGAACACGGGGTTGCCCGCCGTTTGTTTCGTCCGCGTGACGAACAGCACAAGCAGCAGCACGACCGTTTCGATACAATAGAGGATGCCGTTGAGCTTGGAGGCGTTCTTTTGCCGCTTGTGCAGCGTGGTGGAGAACCACGCGCCGCAGATCGCAATCAGCGGCAGCAGCACCGTGATAAAGATCGACAGCGAATCAGGCATCCCGTAGTTTTCTTTGAGGATCGACGGCGTCCAGGTCGTCACGCCGTCCTTGATAAAGCCGTTCGCGATCGCGGCGAAGAGCAGACAGATTGCCGTGAACACAAAGGCGGGCGTCAGCTGCGGACGCGTCTTCTTCGGCGGCACATAGGCCGTTTCGTCCGCCTTCAGCACATTGTCCGCTTTCTGCAGCAAAATGAACCATACGATCCCGACGACGGTCAGCAGCCCCGCCGGGAGCAAAAAGACCCAGCGGTACGCCGCGCTTTGCGCCGCGAGCAGCGCCGACATCCCGTAGGCGAGAAACGTCCCGAGCGCGGCGGTCGTACTCATCACGACGATCGCCTTCGGCAGCATCTCGTCCGACAGCCGTTCCGACAGCGTCTTGATCAGCGAGCTCCAAAGGATCGACTGGAACGCGCCGTTGAGCAGCCAGATATAGCGCATGGCCGCAACGCCGGGACAAAGCGTCATGGCGACGTTGACGGCGGCGGAGCCGAGCAGCGCGATGAGCACAGACCAGCGCGTGTTGTATTTGCGCGACAGGATTCCGTGGACGAGCTGACCGACGCCGTAGGAGAAAAAGAAGAACGAGCTGACGAGCCCGAGATCCGTCTTGGTCGCGCCGAGCTGGTCGCGGATCGGTTCGATATAGGCGTTGAAGTTGAGCCGCCCGAGATAGGCGGCGGTATAGGCCGCCCAGCAAAGCAGAATGATGACGGTCTGTGAACGGTTGGATTGCTGCTTCATGCGAATGCCTCCCATGTGCGGGATGAAAAGATGGTTCAGTCGTGAATGCCGTAGTGCTCGATCACGTAGTCGAGGTCCTTGTCGCCGCGGCCGGAAAGGTTGATCAGCACCGAGCCGTGCTCGAGCTTTTTGGCGAGCTTCATGGCGAACGCAACGGCGTGCGAGCTTTCGATGGCGGGGATGATGCCCTCGAGCCGGGACAGCTTGTAGAACGCGTCGATCGTTTCGTTATCGTCGATCACGTCGTATTTGACGCGGCCGAGGTCGCGCAAAAAGGCGTGCTCCGGACCGGAGGACGGGTAATCGAGTCCGCTCGCGACACTATAGACCGGCGCGGGGTCGCCGTGCGCGTCCTTGAGCATGATGCTGTTGAAGCCGTGCATCACGCCCTCGGAGCCGTAGGTGAGGCTCGCCGCGTGGTCGCCGAGCGCTTTGCCGCGGCCGAGCGGCTCCACGCCGTAGATATCGACCGGGTCGTTGAGAAAACCGGCGAACAGGCCCGCCGCGTTGCTGCCGCCGCCGACGCAGGCGACGATCGTGTTCGGCAGATGGCCGGTCATATCGAGAAACTGTTCGCGCGCCTCGATCCCGACGACGCTTTGGAAATCGCGGACCATCATCGGGAACGGGTGCGGACCGAGGACGGAGCCGATGCAGTAGATCGCGTCGTTGTATTCTTTGCTGTACGCTTCAAACGCCGCGTCGACGGCCTCCTTGAGCGTTTGCAGCCCGTGGGTGACTTCGACGACGTTCGCGCCGAGGACCTTCATCCGTGCGACGTTGGGCGCCTGCTTCTTGATATCGACCGCGCCCATGTAGATGTCGCATTCCAGACCGAAATACGCCGCGGCAGTGGCGAGGGCGACGCCGTGCTGACCGGCGCCTGTCTCGGCGATCACCTTTTTCTTGCCCATGTATTTGGCGAGCAGGGCCTCGCCCATGCAGTGGTTGAGCTTATGCGCGCCGGAATGGTTGAGATCTTCGCGTTTCGCGTAAAGCTGCACGCGGCCGCCCATCGCGTCCGAGAGCCGTTCGAGATGGGAAATCGGCGTCGGCCGTCCCTGAAACTCCGCGCGGATGCGGCGCAGCTCGGCGATGAACTTGCGCGACTGACAGATGCTGTAATACGCCTGCGTGATCTCCGCCATCGCGGCTTTCAGCTTGTCAGCGACAAAGACGCCGCCGTAGCGGCCGAAGTAGCCGTTCTTATCCGGATAATGGTTGAAATACGTGTCAAAATCAATGCCGTTAAACTGCATATCAGTACCCTCCAATTCTGATCTGCCGAAGATGGATAAATGTCTTGAAAAAAACAAAGTTCATCTTTCAATATAACAAAAAAAGAGCGCAATGTCAAGCGCTCATATTTTTAATTCTTATCCGCACATCTGGACAAATTCCTGTACGCTGCCCGGCATACTCGCGTCGTCGCGG
Source organism: Clostridia bacterium (assembly GCA_017544665.1). Classification (GTDB taxonomy): domain Bacteria; phylum Bacillota; class Clostridia; order Oscillospirales; family Acutalibacteraceae; genus UBA6857. The sequence goes on from JAFYDS010000222.1 coordinate 3,445, forward strand.
GTCGCGCCGGCGAAAAACGTCACGCCGACCAGCAGCAGCAAGGAAAGCGCCATCGCCGTGACGCGGCTGCATCGTTTCATAACGGATCCCTCATTTCTCCTGTTTGCTTTTTACTATTATACCCATTCGAAACGGTGGGTGGTGAAAAAACTGTAAACAATCTCTGACATTTTTTCCGAAAAACCGAAAGTTTCTGCCGTTTGATTCTTGCATTCTGGATTCGCTTATAGTATAATATATCAGTATATTTTTAAACAAGTACCGTTTTGTTTCGGCAAACGGCAAAAACGGAGGGCTATTTATGGCTGAAACAGAAAAAAGCAATCGCTTTATTCAGATGGAGCATGACGTCCTGGATTTCTGGGACGAAAACCGGTGCTTCGAAAAACGGAAGGAAAAGAACGCAGGACACGAGATGTTCCGCTTTATCGACGGTCCGATCACCGCGAACAACCCGATGGGCATCCACCACGCCTGGGGGCGTACGCTGAAGGACACGTTTATCCGCTACAAGTCCATGCAGGGCTACGACTGCCGCTGCCAGAACGGCTTCGACTCCCAGGGCCTCTGGGTCGAGGTGGAAGTGGAAAAGCAGCTCGGCTTCCAGACCAAAAAGGATATTGAAGAATACGGGATGGACAAGTTCACCCAGCAGTGCAAGGACCGTGTGAAGCACTTCTCCGGAATCATCACCGAGCAGAGCCGTCGCCTCGGTCAGTGGATGCAGTGGGACAACTCCTATTTCACCAACACCGACACGAACATCGGCGGCATCTGGCACTTCCTCAAAAAGTGCGACGAGAACGGCTGGATCCAGCGCGAATATAAGCCGATGCCGTGGTGCCCGCGCTGCGGGACCTCGCTCTCCGAGCACGAAATGACCGGTTCCTACAAGAACATCACCCACAACTCGGTGTTCTTCAAGCTCCCCGTGGTCGGCACAAATTCCAAGATCCTCGTCTGGACGACGACCCCGTGGACGCTCTCTTCGAACGTCGCCCTCGCGGTCAACCCGGAGATCGACTATGTCGAAGTGAAAATCAAGAGTGACAGCTGCACGCTGTATCTTGCAAAGAACGCGATCAAGTACCTCGGCGACGACAAGGAAGAAGTGCTGCGCATGTTCAAGGGCGCCGAGCTTGTCGGCAAAGAGTATGAGACCTGCTTCCCCGAATTTGAAAAGCAGCAGGGCTTCACCCACAGAATCGTCGCGTGGGAAGACGTTGACGCCGAAGAGGGTACCGGCGTGGTCCACATCGCCCCGGGCTGCGGTATCGAAGACAACGAACTCGGCAAACGCATCGGCCTGCCCGAGGTGATGCCCGTTGACGATATGGGTGTCATTCTGCCGGGCTTCGGCTTTATGACCGGTCATACAACGAGCGACGTCGCGCAGTTCGTGTTCGACGAGCTCAAGGAGAGAAACAAGCTGTATGCCATCGTCCCCATCGAGCACAGCTACCTCGTCTGCTGGCGCTGCAAGAGCGAAGTCATCTTCCGCCTTGTGCCCGCGTGGTACATCCGCACCGCCGAGCTCAAGCCCCGCCTGATCCGCGCCGCGGAAAGCGTCAAATGGGAGCCGGAGTCGAACGGCAAGCGCATGGTTGACTGGCTCAACAACATGGGCGACTGGAACATCTCCCGTAAACGCTACTACGGTATGCCGCTGCCGTTCTATGTCTGCGAAAAATGCGGTCACGTCCACGTCATCGGCAGCAAAGCGGAACTGCGCGAACGCGCCGTCGACCCCGCGAAGGTCGACGCCCTGCCGGAACTGCACCGTCCGTGGATCGACGAGATCGAGATCGCCTGTCCCAAGTGCGGCGCGCCCGTCAAACGCATCAGCGAGATCGGCGACGTCTGGCTCGACGCCGGTATCGTCCCGTTCTCGACGCTCGGCTACTTCTCGGGCGACAAGTCCTACTGGAAGCAGAACTTCCCCGCCGACTGGGTCGTTGAAATGCGCGAACAGGTCCGTCTGTGGTTCTATTCGCTTTTGTTTATGTCCACTGTGCTCGAAGACTGCGCTCCGTATAAGCGCGTCCTTTGCCACAGCAGCGTCGTCCAGGAAAGCGGCGCCAAGTTCTCCAAAACGGGCTACATGATCCGCTTTGACGAAGCCGCCGAGATCATCGGCGCCGACACCGTCCGCTATATGTACGCCGGCGCGCCGGTCGCGAACGACGTCCGCTTCGGCTTCAACCTCGGCGACGAGGCGAGAAGAAAGCTGCTCTCGTTCTGGAACACCTACACCTTCTTTGAAACCTACGCCCGGCTCGACAAGCCGAACTTCGAAGGCTATACGCCCGACAAGCGCAAGATGACCGTCACCGACAAGTGGCTCGTCATCCGCACAAACGAATTCATCAAAAAAGCGACCGCGCAGATGGACGATTTCAAGGCGTACAACGTCATCAAGGATTTCGAGATCTTCGTGGACGATATTTCCAACTGGTATATCCGCAGTAACCGCCGCCGCTTCTGGAAGACCGGAGACGAAGACGACAAGATGCTCGCCTACTGGGTACTGTTCAACGCGATCAACGCCTGCACGCTCATCATGGCGCCGATCATCCCGTTCATGACCGAGGAGATCTGGCAGAAGCTGACCCGCCGCGTGCTGCCCGGTTCTGCTCTGTCGGTACATCTTGCCGACTGGCCGAAGCCGCTTGAAGGCTTCGAAGACGACGGCGTGCTGCAGCAGACCGCCGACGCGCGCGAGATCATCGCCGTGGCGCTCAAACTCCGCAACGAGCATCAGATCAAGGTCCGTCAGCCGCTGTCGAAGCTCTATCTCTCCTGCGACGACGAAGACATGGCGAAGATCGCCGTCTTCGAAAAGAGCATCCTCGACGAGCTCAACATCAAGGAGCTTGTCCACGTCAGCGATCCC
>JAFYDS010000223.1 GCA_017544665.1 Clostridia bacterium
TCAGTTCATCCAGGCTTTTCGGTCTGTATGGTGCCAAATCTCATCACATCCTTTACTGGCATTGCGTTTCGGAACGATTACTGGATCCCTTTTTCCAAAACGACCTCGATCATATCTTTGATGCTCTTCAGATTATCCATGATCATGTTGTTTTCGGTACGGATCTGGACGGAGTTTTCCATCGCCTGCCGTACGATGCCGCGGCTCTTTTCGTTCGCGTGGGCAACAATCTCTTCGGCCTTTTCCTTTGCGGCGGCTTTTGTCTGGTTGACCGTTTCGGTCAGCTGCAAAAACACGCTCGCGACGACCTCGTCCTTATTGTCCGGCTGCAAGGTGAAATACATGCCGTTCTCCTTGAGCGAGGTCTCGATCTCCTGATACTTCGCTTCCATCTCCTCGCCCCAGGCGATCGCGTTGCGATACTCCTCCTGCAGCATTTCGATGTAGCGATCTACCTCTTCAATATTATAGCCTTCCTGCTGTATGGAAAAAAGCTGATTTGCCATACCTGATTTCCTCCCGGTCAAAGATCAAATTATATTATACGCCAAACGGCGAAAAAATTCAACAGAAAGCGGCGATTTTGTCTAAAAACCTTAATCAAAATCAAATTCGTCCTCGTTTTTGAGACGGAACACGTCGAACACGCGCAGCAGCGTCACGTCGTCGTGCACGCGGATATAGGCTTCTCCCGCCTCATACTGCATCACGCGAAAGATCACCACGTCGCCGTCGCTGTCCGTCGGCGAGACGACCGCGAACTGCCGGTCACCGAGAAACACGAGATCGAGGAACTCGTATTCCCCCGTTTTGCCGTCGGTGTCGGTGATCGTGACAACGGCGGTTTCTTCTTCGTCGTTCAGCTGGTCCAGCAAATCGCTCATGTTTCGTCCTCCTCTTTCGGGCGGCGCTTCGGCAGATCGAAGCGGTAGATCTCCTGCGATTCGATATCCACGTCCTGCACCATGATCGGCTGGATACCGGCGTTGGCGGAAACGGTCGTGATCATCGTCTTCGCGAACGGGAACAGTTCCCGGAACGTCTCGACATGGATGAATTCCTTTTCCACCTGCTTTTTGATCTGGAAAAGTCCTGTGACGACCACCTTGGCGTTCAGCACATCGGGCTGCTCCTTGTCGAACACCTCGACCGTCATCGTCCCCTCGCAGAGATCGGGCTGCATATAGCGCACGTTGTGCGACACTTTGTTGGACAGCTTGAGCTGTACCTTGCCCTGGATCTTGTTCTGGAAGACCAGTTCTCGGACTTTGTAGGCTTTCATCTGTACGTTTGCCATGACGCGCCTCCGTTATTTCTTCTTGATGTATTCCAGCGGCAAGAGCGGAAACACCGCCGCCTCCCGCAGATAGTTCTTGAGTTTTTCGTTTTTGGGCGACGGCGCCGCTACCGTCTGCGCCGTGACCCCAGCCAGCCGGGCGATCAGGCCAGCACGCAGGAGATGGAACTCGCTCGACAAGAACGCGACCTTTTCCGCCGGAACGCCCGCGGCTTTCAAAAGTGCCGAAGCGTTGACGAAGTTTTCATAGGTCGTCGTCGACCGGTCCTCCGGAAGGATCCGCCCGTCGTCGATCCCGTTTTCGAGAAGGATCTCTTTGATCGCCTGCGCTTCGCTCTTTTGCTGATCGTCGTGGACGATCCCGCCGCAGGGCACGGCGATCACAGTCGGGTGTTCGCGCAAAAACGCTGCCGCCGCTTCGGCGCGCATACGCAGCATCGGCTCCGCTTCCTCTCCCCGTACACGGCAGCCGAGGATCAGCAGCACGTCGGGCGTCGCGTCGCAGCTGCCGCGGCTCGCCTTCGCTTCCAGCGCGGCAAAGACTCCGGTCAGCGCGGCGGGAAGCAGCCAAAGATTCTTTTTCATGCGCATCCCTCCTTTATTATCTTATCCAGTATAACATAAACGAACCCTAAATGGAAGAAAAGAACCGGAAATAATTTGACATTTCCGTTTCAATCGAAAAAAAGAGTGGACTTTTTTGTTTTTCGTGGTATAATAATATGAAATGAATCTGCAACGAAGCGAGGTGTTTTATGAAACTCAAAGAATCGCTCGAACGCAAAGCGGCCGGCTTCACGCTGGACCGGCTGCTCAAATATATCAATAAGGATCCGCAGAAGAACATTCTGCGGCTGTTGAACCGTACGGAATTTTTGCTCGGCGGGATCTTTCCAAAGAAAAATCTCGACGCTATGAAGGAAGTCATCCGCGCCGGCAAGGGCGTCTATTACGACTTCGCCATGAATCTGCTGCGCGATACAGACCACGACTACCTCAAGAAGTTTCTCCTTGCCGCCGGCGTCGGCGCGGGGATCCAGGGCACCAAGAAGGTCCGCGCGAACCGCGACGTCTATCACTGCAATATCCCCTTCCTCATTCTGATGGACCCGACCAGCGCGTGCAACTGCCGCTGCAAGGGCTGCTGGGCGGCGGAGTACGGACACAAAAACAGCCTGACACTCGACGAGATGCGCTCCGTCGTGTCGCAGGGCAAGGCGCTCGGCACCCACATCTATATGCTCACGGGCGGCGAGCCGCTGCTGCGCAAAAAGGACCTCATCACGCTTTGCGAAGAGAACCCGGACTGCGCCTTCCTCGCCTACACCAACGCCACGCTGATCGACGAAGCGTTCTGCGACGAGCTGCTGCGCGTCGGCAACATGACGCTTGCGCTCTCGATCGAGGGCAGCCAGAAGACGACCGACGCCCGGCGCGGCGAAGGGATGTACGACGCGGCGGTCCGCGCGATGGAGCTGCTCAAACAAAAGGGCGTCCTCTTCGGTATGTCCGTCTGCTACACACGGGAGAACGTTGATATGGTCACGAGCGACGCGTTCCTCGACAAGATGGTCTCGCTCGGCGTCAAGTTCGGCTTCTATTTCAACTATATGCCGGTCGGGTCGAACGCCCTGCCGGAGCTGATCCCGACGCCGGAGCAGCGTACGCACATGTACCGCTGGCTGCGCAGGACCCGCAACGGAGAGACCGGCAAGCCGCTCTTCGTGATGGACTTTCAGGACGACGGCGAATATGTCGGCGGCTGTATCGCCAGCGGGCGGCGCTATTTCCACATCAACGCCGCGGGCGACATGGAGCCCTGCGTATTCATCCACTTCTCCGATTCCAACATCCGCGAAAAGACGCTGCTCGAGGGGCTGCAAAGCCCGCTGTTCATGGCGTACTACCACCAGCAGCCGTTCAACGACAACCATCTGCGTCCCTGCCCGATGCTCGAAAACCCGCAGTGTCTGCGCGCGATCATCGCCGAGACCGGCGCGAAATCGACCAACCTCGAGGGAGAGGAGACAGCCGACGCGCTGTGCGCGAAGTGCGACAAATTCGCCGCCGCGTGGGCGCCCGTCGCCGGGGAACTCTGGGAAAACAACCCGCACCCCAATCCGAAGACCCAGTTCTACCGCGACACGCCTGAGGGCAAGCAGCAAGCCGCCCAACAATAAAACAAAAGCCGCCACCGAAAGGTGGCGGTATTCTTTTTGCCGGTTATCGTCTGAAGATACCGAAGATGCGGTCGAACAGGTTGCGGAAGAACGCGCCGATCTTCGCGAAGAAGCCTTGCGGCTCTTCTTCCTGGGGCTCCGGCTCGCGCAGCACCGTACCGCAGCGATCGCACACGCCGTCGTCGTTCGCGTCGGTGTGACTCTGACCGTCGGCTTTGATTACAAGCGCGGCTTCGGTTGTTTCCATTGTGCCCTCGTAATCGCTGAAGAGCTTCTTGCAGTCCTTGCATTCCCAGTATTCCTTGCTGCCGTCGGTGGTGCAGCTGACGGCGACCGCGGCGCGCCTTTCGAGGTTGTGTTTGGTCGTATCCAAGTCACCGTATTCCATGCCGCAAACAGTGCAAACCGCCTTCTTGGAGCAGGTCGCCGCTGTTTTTTGGGTGTGCTTACCTGTTGCAGGAATCACTTCGTCAGTCTGAATCATCTTTTCGCAGGCGGTGCAATACAGAACCGCCTTATAGCCAGCTGTACCGCAGGTCGGTTCCTTACCGGTTTTAATAACCCTGATCTGATCCTTCGGATGTTTGTTCGGATCCTTCTGGAGCGTCTTGCCGCAGTTGACGCAGGTGATACCTCTGGAGCAGTTCGCCGTGGCGCCGTCCGCCGCCACATGGGCATTCGGGTCGCTCGGCGTCAGCGTGGATTCGACCGCAACTTTACCGCACAGGGTGCAGGTTTTTTCTTCGGTTTCGCCTGCCGTTCTGCAGGTGGCCGGGACAGCGGCTTTCGTTACCTTCAGCTTGTCAGCCGGGTGCGCGTTCGGATCGGGTTTGCCGGTCGGATCGGCAACGACTTTATCCTTTGCCCCCGGAACATTTCTCGCGTTGGCGCCGCACTTCGTGCAGATCAGGTAATAGGTCGCCGCACTCACGCAGTTCGCGGGCGATGCCATATTGCCGGCAGAAAAGTCCTTACTGCTCCAATCGTGCCTGCAATTCTGCTGTTCTTCCGTCAAGGTGCCGTAATCAATGGTTACACCGCAGCGGTCGCACACCTTGTTCCCGTCCTCGTCAATGTGTCCGAGCGCGGGGACAAGGTTGTCTGTGTAGCCGTATCTGCAGTAGCGGCAGGCGTGGCTGGTGTAGCCCGCGTCAACGCAGGTCGGCGCCACCGTCGTCACGTTGAAGCTGTGGGCGTTCGGGTCCTTCGGGAGCACCTTCTTCATCGTCTCGCCGCAGCCCTCGCGCGTGCAGGTGTAGGTCGTAACGCCTTCCGCCGAGCAGGTCGGGGCGGTCGTCACTTCTCCGTCGTTCCAGAGGTGTCCGAGCGCCGGGACGAGGTCTGTCTGGATCTCGTTGCCGCAGCGGGTGCAGACGAACGGCGTATAGCCCGCCGTGGTGCAGGTCTCGAGGACGCATTCTCCGATCTGATAGTCGTGGCCGAGCGCGGCGAGGACCTCCACCGTTCCCGCTCCGCAGGCGCACATCGCGCGGACGTAGCCCGCGTTTTCGCAGTCGGGCTCTTTCCGTTCGAGCTCCACAAAGCTGTGGGTGTGCTCCGCCGGGGTGGTGCTGCCGCCGCTGACGCTCTCGCTTTCGCGCAGCTCATAGACGCCGCAGACGTCGCAGAAGCGCACGTCGATCCCCTGTTGTCCGGCCTCGGTCGGGAGGAAGGTCTTCCACGCGCCGAAGCTGTGGCCGGACGCGGGCAGGAGATCGGTGTAGCTGTGGCCGCAGCCCGCGCAGGTGTAGGTCACATAGCCGTCTTCGAGGCAGGTGGCGTTGACACGCTCGGTCTCAGCGTAGATGTGTTCGTGGGTGAGGACGGGCAGCGTTTCGGTGTAGCCCGCGTCGCAGCGGGAGCACTCATAGCGGATATAGCCCGTTTCGGTCTCGGTGGCGGGGACGGTCTCGACCGCCTGATAGTTGTGTCCGAGCGCCTTGATTTCCTTTTGCTTTTGGAACCAGACGCCGCAGACGGAGCACTTGTAACCGTCGGTCAGACCGGCGGCGGTACAGGTGGCGGCGTAGCCGGGGACGAGCGTTTTGTCGTGCTCATGCGGCGGCGCGTCGGTGATTGGGACAAAGCTGTAGCCGTAGGTGTCGGCGAAGGTCTCCGCGGTCGAACCCTGGTAGGCGTGGATCGTCGCGGAATAGTAGATCGCGTCCTCGGCGATCGAGCAGTTGTCGCTGTAGATATAGATGTCCTTAAGTGCCTTCATGGGGAACGCGCGGCTGGAAAGGCTCGTCACGCTCGCCGGCAATACGACCGTCGCAAGGGAGGAACAGCCGGAGAAGGCTCCCTCGTTGATTGTCTGCACGCTTTCGCCAACCGAAACGGTTTCCAACGCGGAACAACCGCTGAATGCATAATACGGAATTGACGTCACGCCGTCACCGATGACGACGGTTTGCAGCGCGCGGCATTCTTGGAACGCATAGCTACCAACGCTCGTCACGCTGTCCGGAATCACGATGCTTTTCAGCGCGGTGCAGTTGGCGAACGCATCATTGCCGATGCTCTGCAAGCTGTCGCCGAACGTCACGCTTTCCAGCGCGGTGCAGCCATAGAACGCTGAGTCGCCGATGCTCTGAAGCCCATCGCCGAACGTCACGCTTTCCAGCGCATAGCAATAGCGGAACGCAGAGCTGCCGATCGTTTCCACGCCGTCAGGCAGATTGATCGCCGTCAGGTGGGTACAGGTATTAAATGCGGAACCGTCGATCTTCTCGATCCCGTCCGGCAGCGCCACACGCTTGATATTGTAACAATTCTGGAACGCCTTGCTGCTGACCGAGGTGCAGCCCGGCTCGATTACCACGTCGGTGATATACGCCTGATATTCGACCCACGGCGCGGTGAACGAAGCGAAGGAGACCATCGTCCCGTCGTTCGTGACGGTCAGTGTGCGCGTCCGCTTGTCGATCGTATAAGACAGCTTCGCGTTGACAGTTTCGCGGATGAGATTGTCTTCGTCCGTACCGTCAAGGAATGCGTAAGGATAGCCGCTTATGGCAATGGTCGCCGCCGTTGTCGTGTCCTTGTTGCAAAGCAGGAGGATATTCCAATATTCGTCGCAATAAAATGCATTACCACCGATGCTTGTGACGCCTTCCGGTAAGATCACACTTTCCAGCGCGGTGCAGTTGTAGAATGCACGCTCGCCGATGCTCTGCAGGCCGTTGCCGAACGTCACGCTTTCCAGCGCGGTACAGTTGGAGAATGCACCATTGCCGATGCTCTGCAGGCCGTCGCCGAACGTCACACTTTCCAGCGCGGTGCAGTTGGAGAATGCACCATTGCCGATGCTCTGCAGGCCGTCGCCGAACGTCACACTTTCCAGCGCGGTGCAGTTGGAGA
>JAFYDS010000029.1 GCA_017544665.1 Clostridia bacterium
GGGTCAGTACACCGCTGACCCGACCGGATCGCAGCCGGACGACGATAACAACGGCGGCAGCAGCGGCGGTTTCTGGCAAGAGATCACCGGCTTCTTCCGCGGGATCATCGACTGGTTCCTGCGCCTGTTCAAGTGGCTCGGATAAACGAAACAGTTATCGTCCTTTCAAAAGGCGCGTCCTGTCCTTCGCGGCGGGGCGCGCTTTTTCATTCGGAACGCGGAATTGCGAGGGTGGACCGGAAAGCATAAAGCGTCCCGAACGGCCAACCGCTGACAGCTGAAATTCGCGCTTGACTATGAGGGGAAAAGCTGATATGATTATTCTATCCCTAGTTGATCTGCGGAGGCGCTTATGACTGTTTTTGATGTGCTGCAATTCTTCGGCGGCGTGGCCATGCTGCTGTTCGGTATGCGGCTGATGAGCGATATGCTCGAAAAAAAGGCGGGCGGCGTGCTGTCCGGCCTGCTTTCAAAATTCACCGATAACAAACTGCGCGGCTGCGCGTTCGGCGCGCTGCTGACCGCCGTGGTGCAGTCCTCGTCTGCGATGACCGTCATGGTCGTCGGTCTTGTCAACGGCGCGGTACTGACGCTGTCTCAGGCGATCCCGCTGATCATCGGCGCCAACGTGGGCACCACCGCCACGGTGTGGCTGCTCTCGCTGACCGGTATGCAGAGCGACCTTGTCTTCCTGCAGTTCCTCAAGCCGACCGCTTTTGTACCGGTGCTGGCGCTCGTGGGCGTGGTTCTGCTGCTGTTTGTCCGCGACCAAAGAAAGAAAGATATCGGCACGATCCTGCTTTCGTTCTCCGTTTTGATGTACGGCATGATCTTCGCCGCCGACGCTTTGGCGCCGCTGGGTGACATGGAAGAAGTCAAGCGGATCTTCCTCGCGCTCGAAAACCCGGCGCTCGGTCTGCTTGCCGGTCTGGCGCTGACGGCGCTCTTACAGTCGTCCGCGGCGGGTCTCGGTATCTTGCAGGCGTTGTCTCTGACGGGTCACCTGTCGTTCGCGGCAGCGGTCCCGATCATCCTCGGTCAGCATATCGGTACTTGCGTTACGGCGCTGCTTTCGTGTATCGGCGCGGGCAAAAACGCCAAACGCACCGCATTGTCACACCTTCTGTTCAACATCTTCGGCGCTGTCATCAACCTTACTTTGTGGTATGTTTTCCGGCTGTTTATGCCCGGCGTTGCCGAGCAAAGCATCAACGCAGTCTGGATCGCCATTCTGCACACCGGCTTTATGGTGATCACCGCCGCCGTGATGCTGCCGTTGTCCGGCGTGCTGGAAAAGCTGGTCTGCAAGCTGGTCAAGGACGGCCCCGAAACGCAGGAAGTTCCGGCGACAGCGCTCGATACCCGTCTGTTCATCAACCCCTCGCTTGCGCTTGTGCAGGCAAAGAACGCCGCGCAGCGGATGGCACGCGAGAGCGAAATCGCTTTTTCTCTGGCAATCGATCAGTTCCATGTCTTTGACCGCGACGCGGCGGATCAAATTGAGCAAACCGAACAGGCGCTCGACGTCCTCGAAGACGAGATCGACACCTATCTGCTCAAGCTCAGCTCCCGTCCGCTTTCGCAGAAGGACAGCAGCCTGCTTGGTCTTTTGCAGCAGATGACGGTGAATTTTGAGCGTTTGAGCGACCATGCGGTCCATGTGAGAGACTGCGCGTCGCTGCTGAACACCGAAAAAGGCACGCCTGTCAAAGCGCATATCGACGCGCTTCTGCGCGCGGCAAAAGCCGTTGTGCAGATGACGACGGAAGCGTTCTGCAACGAGGACATCAACACAGCCTCCGATGTGGAACCGCTCGAGCAGGTCATCGACCAGCTCTCCGATCGGTTCAAGCAGTCGCTGACCGAAGGCATGCGCGACGGCACGCTGGGTCTCACTGCGGGCACGGCCGGCCGCGAAACGGTTTCGTATATCGAGCGTGTGAGCGACCACTGCTCGTCGATCGCCGCGGCGCTGATCGAAGCGCGGCGCGGTATGCTGGATATGCACGAATATGTCCAGGACGTCAAGGAAAACAGCCCTGTCTTCCGCGAAAAGGTGGAAGCCTTCGCCAAACTGTATCAAGCGTGAGGAAGCAAAATGGCAAACAACTGCGAATTCTGCGCACACTATCTGTATGACGACGAGGAAGAAGTCTATTACTGCGACGTCTCGCTCGACGAGGACGAGATGGAACAGTATATGCGCGGCACGAACGCCGACTGCGGCTTCTTCAAGCTCTATGATGAATACAAAATGGTGGAAAGGCAAAACTGATGGAATCTCTGCGCGAACTTTATAAAATCGGACGCGGGCCGTCGTCATCCCACACGATGGGACCGGCCAAAGCCGCTCAGCTTTTTAAAAGCCTTTATCCCTCCGCCGACGCGTTCCGGGTCGATCTGTTCGGCTCGTTGTCCGCCACCGGCAAAGGGCACAAAACCGACGTTGCTGTCAAAGATGAACTCTCCCCTGCAAAAACCGAGGTGCGGTTTGCCGGGCTGCCGGACACACCGCTCGAGCACGAAAACACGATGGATTTCTATGCGCTGCAAAACGGCAAAGAGATTGGTTTTGCGCGCATTTTGAGCGTCGGCGGCGGTGAGATCGAAGTCGTCGGCGCGCCGCAGCTTTGCAACCCGCAAATCTACCGCGAAAACTCGTTTGCCGCAATCTCCGCCCTTTGCGCCAAAAACAACATGCGGCTGAGCGACTATGTCTTCCAGAACGAGGGCGAGGGCTTTCGCGCCTATCTGCTCGACATCTGGCAGGCGATGCAGCAATCGATCCTGGACGGGCTGACCACGCGCGGCGTGCTGGACGGCGGACTGGGTGTTGAGCGCAAGGCGCAGCTGCTGTATCAGCAAAGCCACATTGACGAAAGCGAAACAACCAGGGAAAACCGCCTGGTCTGCGCCTATGCTTTTGCCGCGAGCGAACAGAACGCGGGCGGGGGAACGGTCGTCACCGCGCCGACCTGCGGCTCGTGCGCCGTTGTGCCGTCTGTGCTCAAGTATATGCAGGATAAGCGCGGCTTTTCCGACGACGACATCTACCGCGCGCTGGCGGTCGGCGGGTTGATCGGCAACCTTGTCAAAACCAACGCGTCCATTTCCGGTGCGGAATGCGGCTGCCAGGCTGAAATCGGCACCGCCTGCTCCATGGCGGCGGCAGCGCTGTGCGAACTGTTCGGCATGGGCCTCGGCCAGATTGAGTACGCCGCCGAAGTGGCGATGGAGCACATGCTCGGCTTAACGTGCGACCCGGTGTGCGGCCTTGTGCAGATTCCTTGCATCGAACGCAACGCGATTGCGGCGATGCGCGCAATCAACGCGCTTTCTTTGGCCAACTTTCTTTCCAACACACGGCGCGTGTCGTTCGACACCGTGGTGGCAACGATGTACCGCACCGGCAAGGATATCTCCGCGCGGTACAGAGAGACGTCGCAGGGCGGTCTTGCCGCGTTTGTGAAGTAACAACAAAAAAAGAACCGCCGTCTGTCAGCGCGACAGGCGGCGTTGTTTTATGCTCAGACTTTGAAAATGGTGACGCTCTTGAAGGTTTCCCCCGCTTTCAGCGTGCAGGGCGGGAAGTCCGGGTGGTTCGGCGTGTCGGGATAATACTGTGTTTCGAGGCAGAAGCCGTAATGCTTGCCAAGCGGAATACCGCCCTTGCCGATCTCGCTGCCGTCGAGGAAGTTGCCCGTGTAAAGCTGTACGCCGGGCAGGTCGGTCCAGACCTCCAGCTTGCGGCCGCTCTTTTCGCTTTTCGCTTTCGCAGCGAGCCGCAGCTTGCCCGCTTCTCCATTGATACAGAAGTTGTGGTCGTAGCCCCTGCACTGCCGCAGCTGCTCGTCGTCGTCGCCGATATCGCGGCCGATCGGTTTCCCTTCGCGGAAGTCGAACGCCGTCCCTTCCACGGGGCGGATCTCTCCGGTCGGGATCGAACGCGCGTCTGTTGGGGTGAAAGAATCGCAGTTGAGCTGCAGCACCGTGTCGAGGACGTCTCCGTTCGCCGTGCCGCCGAGGTTGAAATAGGCGTGGTTCGTGAAGTTGACGATCGTGTCCTTGTCGGTTGTCGCGCAGTAGCGGATCTCCAACTCATTGCGGTCGGTCAAAACGTACTGTACCGTGATATCGACGTTGCCGGGGAAGCCCTGTTCGCCGTCGGGGCTGTGGTACGCGAACTCCACGGCGTTGTCGTCGGTGATAATCGCCTTCCAGAGCGCGCTGTTGTATTCGTCGCCGCCGTGCAGGCAGGTGACGCCGTTTTCGTTCTTCGTCACGTTGTATTCTCTGCCGCCGAGCGTGAATTTGCCGTCGCACAGGCGGTTCGCGTACTGGCCGATGATCTCGCCCGCGTAGGTCGTCGTGGCAAGGTGCCCGGCGAGGGTGTCGAAGCCCGCGAGAATGTCGCCCATCTTACCGTCGCGGTCGGGACAGACGAAGGCGTTCAGCGTCGCGCCGCGGGTCAGCAGCTCGACATAGATGCCGTTGTTGTTTTCGATTTTGAAAAGATACACCTCTCTGCCGTCCGGCATGGTGTCGTAAAGCGATTTGATAACGCTCATGGAAATCCCACCTTTCATGCTATAGCATACCCGAACGAGCAGCGTTTGTCAAGTAGCTCCGATCTCCGATCAGCTGATGTACTACGAAAATCCCGTAGCGCCGCCGAGCCGGCGGCTGTCACGGCGCGAAAGGGTCGGCCATTGGCCGACGCTACGGCAAGTTGCACAAAAACGGGACCTTTTTTTCTCTTTGCCCGAAGCCAAAACCCGCCCGGATTCCGTTGACAAAATATAGTATATGGATGTAAAATTATTATGTATAAGTGGAGGTCTATCTTCCATATAGGATAGGCCGAATCGTATATAATTTGGACGATTGTTCCAGAAAAAGGGAGGAGTCATTTATGACGAAAACCAAAACCACAACCGCACGCCGCGCACTCGCGCTGGTGATGACGGTGCTCATGCTGATGAGCGCCTGGGTCTTCATCGCGCCGACAAAGGCAAAAGCGGCAATGGGCGACAACATGACCTGTGTGATAGGTGGCGGTGGTGTCGCTATCTACGTCTATTATTCCGGAAGTGTTTCCAGCATTACGGCACCCACCTGGACGTCAGCCAACGGTCAGGACGATATTTGTGATCCTTGGTATAGTATGTCGGCGGGCTCCTGGACTATCAATGGGGTGACCTATAACTACGGCGTATTTATCCCGTTTTCCTATCACAATAATGAAAGCGGCGAGTATAATACGCACATTTATGTAAACGGCAGCATGTACACCTATATGGTTTACAATGTTGGTCAATATGCCAGCAAGCGTACAGCGGAATATCACTATAATTCCGGTACTAATTTTGTGTATCAGTTAGTTCTTTATTTCTCTTCAAGCAGCAACAGTGATGCCGAAAGCTGGCTTTCAAATCACGGCTGGACACATTGGGGACACAACTTCAACGCCGGCGATAAAAGCAGCAGTAAGTATGTCCATTCCGGATACAAGACCACCACAAACCCGGCAAATGCAGTCAAACGTGTTTTGGTTGCCGACGGTCATCCCAGCTCTTTGTCTTACGGAGGAGCAACCTATTACGCGGTCGGTTCCGGTCTTAGCACCCAAACGCCTGCAGAGGGCGATGGAATGGTTGACCTGAACAAAGGCAACGGCGGCGCCGACCTGTATCTCATGGCCACTGCCGATTATAATGCCGGACCCGCGATCACTGCGCTGGATATGGGCCAGAACAGCAATTCAGGGAGTGCACAGAGCGCCCTTACGAATAACGGCTACACGATAGCCACGGATCAGTCCGGAAACTATCAGGATACAAACCAGAGCGTAGGCACGGGCAGCGATTACAACTACGTCGGCTATAAGTCATCCTGCACCACGGTCAACTCCGATGAGCTGCGTGTCCTGTATGAACACAGACTATGGATGTATAATAACGGCGGTTCAAGCAATTCTACGCTTACCAGCGCAGTGAATACGGCTGCTTCGATCATTTCCGACCTGGACGACGACGGCTACACCACTTACACGCAGACGCAGATCAACAACGCAACCAATGCGCTGAGAAATGCGATCCCGTCCCTTTCGTTGGATGCGGACGTCACCCCGTCGCTTACGTCCGGTAAAGATTTGTGGTATCAGTATACGCCGACTTCCAGTTCAGATTTTCTTTTCTTTACGCATGCCGGCTTTGATACAAGATATGAATTGTACGAAGGTTATAGTACCAGCATGGCAACGGGGCAAGATGATGGATATGCATATCCGGTTGCTTCGCAGAATCAGGTTTGCCATAAGATTTCGTTGACTGCAGGCACGACATATTATTTTAGAGTATTCGGGTATAATCATAACACATCTTATTCCGGCTCTCTGCCGATGCGGATTGCAACACCGGTCAAAGTGACCTTCAACGCCACGGGCGGCACCAGCAAAGAATACTACCTGCCGAAAGGCTACAGCGCGATGAACCTGAGCAATACGAATGTTTCACGTTCCGGGCACACGCTGGTTGCGTGGTCAACGAGTTCCGATCAGCAGCAAAATAAGTATAAAATGGCAAGCGAGACGATTTCCGTGCCTTCCAGCGAAACAACCTACTATGCATTGTGGAAACCGGATTCGCCGACAGAGATTACACAGTGGGATACCGATTATACGGCAACGATCAGCGCGAATTATTCGGTTCAGTTCTTCTCACTGACGCCCGACAGGGACAGAAAATACAGAATCCTGAGCACGAACACAACAAACACGCCGGATCCCTACGGATTGCTGATGAAGGAAAGCGACTGGAGCGCCAGCGCAACGTACATTGCTTACAATGACGACACCGCAGGCAACCGCCAGTTCCAGATTGACGCGCCGAAACTGGATCAAGGCGTCAAGTATCTCATCGGCGTGAAGACATACAGTACCGGTACCGGCGACATCAAAGTCCGTGTGCTGCCCTATTGCTACTTGCACTATGATATGAACGGCGGTTCGGCGACGATCGATGATCAGGAAGCGCTTTACAACACAAGCACTACGGTTGTTGATACCGAACCCACACGTACGGGCTATACGTTTAAGGGTTGGAGCACCAGCTCGACGGCGACGACGGCTTCGTATCATGCCGACGATACTATTACGTTAACCGCCGACACGACGATATACGCCGTGTGGGAGCCGATCCCGTACACGATCACGTTCAAAAACACCGACGGCACCGTGCTGCAAAACACGCAGTTCAATTATGACACTGTGCCGCAATACAACGGCACGACCCCGACGAGAGCAGCGGACGCGCAGTACACCTATACGTTCAGCGGCTGGACCGACGGCACCACAAACTACGGAATCAATGAAGCGCTTCCGACAGTTACCGGCGCAAAGACCTATACCGCGACCTATTCCACCACAACGAACGAATACACCGTCACATGGTACGACGAAGACCGTGAAACGGTGCTTTGCACCAAATCGATTCCGTACAATGGGGACCCGAGCGCTTATTATGACGGCCCGAACCCGCCGACCAAAGAGGGAAATGCACAGTTCACCTACAACTTCTCCGGTTGGAATCAGGGCTATACGGTGGTTACCGGCGATCAGGTATACATTGCACAGTATGGTGAGACAACCAACGAATACACCGTGACGTGGCTTGACGAAGACGGCACCGAGCTTGAAAAAGACGAGTTTGTGCCCTACGGCACAACGCCGAGCTTTGACGGCGCGACCCCGACGAAGGCTGCAACCGCGCAGTATACCTACGCATTTAACGGCTGGTCGCCCGCTGTGACCGCCGTGACCGGCGACGTCACCTATAATGCGACCTATACGAGCACGGTCAACAAGTACACCGTTACCTGGAAAGACGAAGACGGCACAACGCTTGAAACAGACGAAAACGTGCCGTACGACACGACGCCGAGCTTTGACGGCGCAACGCCGACGAAGGACGCGGACGCGCAGTATACCTACGCATTTAACGGCTGGTCGCCCGCTGTCGCCTCCGTGACCGGCGACGCCACCTATACCGCAACCTATACCTCCACGGTCAACAAGTACACCGTCACCTGGCTCGACGAGGATGGCACCGAGCTTGAAAAAGACGAGAACGTGCCGTATGGTACGACGCCGAGCTTCGACGGTGAAACCCCGACCAAGGCTGCAACTGCACAGTACACCTACGCATTTAACGGCTGGTCGCCCGCTGTCGCCTCCGTGACCGGAGACGCCACCTATACCGCGACCTATTCGAACACGGTCAACAAGTACACCGTTACCTGGCTCGACGAAAACGGCGACGAACTTGAAAAAGACGAAAACGTACCGTATGGTACGACGCCGAGCTTCGACGGCGAAACGCCGACAAAGGCTGCAACCGCGCAGTACACCTACACATTTGACGGCTGGTCGCCGGAGATCGCGGACGTCACCGGAGACGCGACCTACACCGCGACCTACAGCAGCACGGTGAACAAGTATGATATCACATGGGTCGACGGCAACGGCGAAACGCTGAAGACCGAACAGGTTGCTTACGGCGATACCCCGGCCTACACCGGCGATACCCCGACGAAGGACGCCACGGCGCAGTACACCTATGAATTCAACGAGACTTGGACGCCTGAGATCGTTCCGGTCACCGAAGCTGCGACTTATACCGCGCAGTTCGATTCTACGGTGAATAAGTACGATATCACATGGGTGGACGGCAACGGCGAAACGCTGAAGACCGAACAGGTGGAATACGGTACGACCCCGGCTTACACCGGTGATACCCCGACGAAGGACGCGACCGCGCAGTACACCTACGTGTTCAACAACACGTGGACGCCGGAGATTGTTCCGGTGGTTGCGGCTGCGACCTATACCGCGCAGTTCGATTCCACGGTGAACAAGTATGACATCACATGGGTGGACGGCAACGGCGACACGCTGAAGACCGATTCCGTTGCCTACGGCGATACGCCGGCTTATGAGGACGATATCCCGACCAAGACGGCGACCGCTCAGTACAGCTACGAGTTCAACAACACGTGGACGCCGGAGATCGTTCCGGTGGTTGCGGCTGCGACCTACACCGCGCAGTTCGATTCCACGGTGAACAAGTACACGGTCACTTTCGTGGACGAAGACGGCACCACCGTTCTGAAAGAAGCGACCCTGTACGACTACGGCACACCGGCGGCAAATATCGCGAAACCCGCTGATCCGACCAAGGAAGCGACCGCGCAGCTCGTCTTCACCTTCGCAGGCTGGTCGCCGGAGATTGCCGACGTGACCGGAACCGCGACCTACACCGCGACCTACACCGACGCACCCAACCGCTATGAAGTTCGCTTCTTCGGCCTTGACAACCAGCAGATCGGTGAAACCCAGATCGTTCAGTACGGCGGCGCGGCAGAAGCGCCTGCGCTTCCGACAAAGGCTGACGACGCCGAGGCTCACGACTATGTCGTCACCTGGGATGCTGCGTTTGACAACATCACCGGTAACACGGACGTCCACGCCCAGGCAGCGGGTACCCCGCACGATTGGAATTATGCCGGCGCGACCTATGCGTGGGACGGCTACACCGGCTGCATGGCCACGGTTCCCTGCTCCGGCTGCAGCATCACGTTCAACGCAGCGGCAGAATCGATCACGAACGAGGTCACAACCGAAGCGACCTGCGTGACGGAAGGAATCAAGACCTACACGGCGCACTTTGCCGACGCGCGTCTCGCCGCTACGACGGAAGAGAATCTTGGAATAAACGCAAACAACCATAAGAATACGGAAAACGTGAATCCGACAGACTCCTCCTGCGCCGAGCACGGCTATACCGCGGGCGTCTTCTGCAACGACTGTCAGCAGTACATCAGCGGCCACGATGAGAAGCCCTACAGCGATCACGTCTGGGGCAGCGTGGAATACGTTTGGGCAGAGGACAACAGCACCTGCACCGCGACCCGCGTCTGCACCGTCAGCGCGGCGCATGTGGAAACAGAGACCGTGACGGCAAGCGCCCAGGTGATTCCCGCATCCACCTGTATGCAGTACGGTTCCACCAAGTACACCGCCACCTTCACAAATCCGGCGTTCGGCACCACGATGAAAGAAGTAACTGACGCCGAAGCGCTCGGCCACAATTGGGGCGAGTGGGTTGAAACCCTTGCGCCGGGCTGCCTGACCGCAGGTCAACAGACAAGACACTGCAATCGCTGCGGCGCAGACGAAACCCAGCCGATTGACGCCCTCGGCCATAACTGGTCCGACTGGGTCACCGATCCGGAACCGACCTGCACCGAAGCCGGCACCAACACCCGTATTTGCGCACGCTGCGGCAACACGGAAACCGAGCCCGTTTCCGCGCTCGGCCACGCGATGACCTTCGTCGCGGGCGAATACGCCACCTGTCAGCATGCCGGTACCGTTGACAGCTACCAGTGCAGCAGATGCGGCAAGAGCTTCCAGGATGAGGCAGGCACGACCGAACTCGACACGCTGGTTGATCCGATCAGAGATCACGACTTCTCGAGCCCCAACTGCCCGCTGCGTAACGACAACGACCGCGTCACGCACTCCCGCTACTGTGTCTACGGCTGCGGTACGCGCGGTTACAAGGAACGCCACACCTTCGATCAGGAAATCCAGTCGCGTGAATACATGCGTTCCGCTGCGACCTGCACCGAAGCGGCGACCTATTACAAGAGCTGCCGCTGCGGTGAAAAGAGCGAGATTCCCTTCTCGGTCGGCGCCCCGCTTGGCCACGACATGAAGGAAGTTGCCGGCCGCGCAGCGACCTGCACAACCGACGGCTACACGGCGCATACCGCTTGCTCGCGCTGCGGCTATACCGAAAACTATGAACGGCTGCCCGCTGTCGGCCACGGCGCGTACAATTACGACGCGGCCAAATCCGGCGCAACGCAGGACGGCTCGCTGACGTGGAAGGCCTACAGCTGCGAAAAGGGCTGCGGCGACTACTACATGAAGCTGACGGTGAAAGCGCTTGACCGCAACGGCAACCCGATTCCCGACGTTGACGTCACGATCACCGACGGCACCGGCAAGGTGTTCGCAACCGGCAGAACGGGCAGCGACGGCGTATTCAACCCGGCGACCTCGTTCCAGCAGGGCTCCTACATCTTCAGCCTGACTTACAAGAACAGCACCAAGAATGAGCGCGTTACCCTGAGGGGCGGCACTGCCTCCGGCTCGATCGGTCAGTTCACCAACGTGAGCGTTTCAGGCTCCTCCGATTCGGGTTCCGGTTCCGGTTCGGGCTCCGGCTCCGATTCCGGCAGCTCCGGCAATGTCTGCAAGTATTGCGGACAGGTCCATACCGGTACCTTCGGCTGGCTGATTCAGCTGTTCCATACCATTCTGGCGTTCTTCAAGCGCTGATTTGACAACTGCACCCGCCTTCGAATGAGGGCGGGTGCTTTCTAATCGAAAAGAAAACCGAGCGTGGGTTTTCCACGATCGGCTTTTTTGTATTGCAGGTCCGGCTCAGAGCCACTTTCTGCGGTGGGCGATGATCCAGCAGATCGAGATCAGGGCGATCGACAGTCCGATCACGAACAGGTAGCCGAACTTCCAGTGAAACTCCGGCATCGAATCGAAGTTCATCCCGTACCAGCCGACGATGATCGTCAGCGGGAAGAAGATCGTCGTGATGACGGTCAGCAGCTTCATCGACTTGTTCATCTTCACGTCGATGAAAGAGGAGTAGGCTTCCTGCACATGGACAAGGGAGCTGCTGAGCGAATCGACGTCCTCGCGCAGGCGCGTCACCTTCTGCGACAGGTTCGAAATGTACATCAGATCTTCGTCTTCGAACAGCTCGTTTTCGTTTTCCTCAATCGCCTCGGTGATGTCGAGAATCTGATTGTAGTAGTTGTGCATCGAAAGCAGATGGCGCTTCATGTGCAAAATGGAGATGTTGAACGAATCGTCCGCCTCGTCGTTGAAGATCGTCTCTTCAAGCGCGGTGATCGCGTTGCCGGTATTTTCAATAAACAGCATATCGCGCGAGACGAGCAGATCAAGAAACGCGAAGATCAGCTTTTCCATGTTGATCAGATGCGGCGCGTATCGGCGCAGGGCGGTGAAAAACTTTTCTTTCGTCGAACCGTCGCGGTCATCAACGTCCACCACGAGCAGCAGATTCTTCATGATATAGAGCGCCACACAGTCGGGTCTTGCGTCGATGTCGGCGGAGTTGATCACGCGCAGTTCGGTGAATGTGTAGTCGTCATAGACCTCCACGCCGGAGCGGTAGTTCTTGTTTGCCTTCCGGCAGGCCGCCACCGTGGAACGGGCGAACCCGTACTGCGGTCCCAGTTCCTCCAGCTCGTCCGCGCTGATATAGCCCGCGGTCAATACGTTGGGATCAAGCTCTTCGCGCGCTACCTCGCGGATCTGCGATTGAATTGCATAAAACATGCCCAATTTGGCTCCTCTCTTTTTGGCTGAAACGTCTAAATTGGACGAAACGCCGCTTTTTTTTGAAAAATGGATTGATTTATTCTCGTGATTCGATTATAATATACAAAACCCTTTGATGGTTTTGTTTTTTTGAGGTCATTCACTTTAACGCTTTAAAGCGTATTAGTGCCGAGAATCGTCTGTGCGTTTTGCCAGAGCATCCGCTGCGTATCGTCGTCGGAAAAACCGAAGCCGATCAGCCGTTCGGCGAAGTCGCGCTGGTTCTCCCACGGGGAGTCGGAGCCGAACAGGACCTTTTCCGGTCCGTGCTTTTCGATGATGGCGCGGCACTTCGCCGGACGCATGTGAATGACGGCGGCGGTGTCCATCCAGACCGGTTTGCCGCACAGCTTTTGGAGCACCTCGTCCTCGAGCGCGAAGCCGCCGAGGTGGGCGAGGATCAGCTTATCGTCGATCAAGCCCTCCAGTTCGTGCAGCACCCGCAGGATCATATCCGGCGTGCAGTGAATGTCATTGCGGTAAGCGATGTCCATTCCCGCGTGGGTCAGGATATACAGCCCGCGGCTTGCCGCTTCCGCCATGATGCGGATGTAGCGCGGGTCGTCGAAATAGACGCCCTGGTAATCCGGGTGCAGCTTGATGCCGAAGAGACCGCTCTGCTTGATAAAATCGAGCGTCCCGGGTACGTCCTCGCAGTCCGGATGGATCGCGCCGGCGAAGAACAGGTGGTCTTTCCCATTCAGCGCAGCAGAAATGCCGTTGATCGTGTGCTCCTGCTTCGGGCTGGTCGCGACGGGGAGTACAACGCTGTAATCGATCCCGCAGACCGCCATCGATTCCTTCAGCCCGTCCAGCGTGCCGACCCGGTGCGGCAGGATATGGCCAATATTGGACAGATGAAAGATCGACTTTTGGGCGATCTTGTCCGGAAACGTGTGGGTATGGAAGTCAACGATCAAGGCTTTCACCTCCTGCACAACTCTGAATAAACACAGTATAACACTTTTTGCGCCAAAAAAAAAGGAGTTTTTTATGACAATTGTAGATTTATTGGAACGAAATGCCAGAGAGTGGGGAGAGGACACTGCTCTGGTGGAAATCAATCCCGAACAAAAATGCAAAAAAAGGGTGACCTGGCACGAATATGAGCTGGTCGAAACGAACGACAGCGCCTATCACCGCCGCGAGATCACCTGGTCGGTGTTCAACGAACGCGCCAACCGGTTCGCGAACGCGCTGATCAAACGCGGCATCGGCAAGGGCAACAAGGTCGCGATTCTGCTGATGAACTGCATGGAGTGGCTGCCGATCTATTTCGGCGTGCTGAAGACCGGCGCGATCGCTGTGCCGCTCAACTTCCGCTACGCCTCCGATGAGATCAAGTACACGTTCGACCTTTCCGAAGCGGACATCCTGCTGTTCGGACCGGAGTTTATCGGCCGCGTGGAAGCGATCGCCGACGAGATCGACGACCGCCATCTGCTGCTGTATCTCGGCGACGGCTGCCCCTCCTTCGCGGAAGGTTACGCCTCCTTTGTGGCGGAAAGCTCGAGCGCAAACCCGAACGTGCCGCTGACCGAGGACGACTACGCCGCGATCTATTTTTCCTCCGGCACCACGGGCTTCCCGAAGGCGATTTTGCATAAGCACCGCGCGCTGATCCACTCCTGCCTGGTGGAGCAAAACCATCATTCGTTGCGCCGCGAGGACACTTTCCTGTGCATTCCGCCGCTGTACCACACCGGGGCCAAAATGCACTGGTTCGGGTGTTTTCTGGTGGGAGCCCGCGCGGTGTTGCTGAAAGGCGTTAAGCCCGAATGGATTATCAACGCCGTATCTTCGGAGCGGTGTACCGTGGTTTGGCTGTTGGTGCCGTGGGCGCAGGATATTTTGGACGCGATTGACCGCGGCGAAATCAAGCTTGAGGATTACCAGCTTGACCA
>JAFYDS010000224.1 GCA_017544665.1 Clostridia bacterium
ACCGCGAATGCATCGAGAACAGCAAGAATATCATGGACGGCGTTTATACCCTCAAGGAACTGCTCGGGATCAAAAACGTCATCATCGCCATTGAGGACAACAAGCCCAAGGCGTTCAAGAACCTCAAGGAGATCGCCGACCTCGACAACGACCGCGGCGACGAGGTGAAGCTGATGGTGCTCAAGTCGAAGTACCCACAGGGCGCGGAAAAGATGATGGT
The DNA here is from genome assembly GCA_017544665.1 of Clostridia bacterium. Taxonomy (GTDB): domain Bacteria; phylum Bacillota; class Clostridia; order Oscillospirales; family Acutalibacteraceae; genus UBA6857. The sequence continues at coordinate 221 of JAFYDS010000224.1, forward strand.
GCTCTCCGCCACCGGCCGGCGTGTCCCGCCGGGCAAGCTGCCCGCGGACGTGGGCTGCATTGTGATGAACGTCGGCTCCGCCGCGTTTGTTGCGCGCTATCTTGCAACGGGCAAGCCGCTCATCAGCCGCTCCATCACGGTGGACGGCTCCGCCATCGCCACGCCGAAAAACCTGCGCGTCCCGATCGGCACCAATATCCAGGACATCATTGATTATTGCGGCGGGTTCAAGGAAGAGCCGCGCAAGATCATCTCCGGCGGCCCGATGATGGGTATCGCCATCTGCGACACGAACGCCCCGATCTGCAAGCAGAACAACGCCATTTTGGCGTTCGCCGACCGCAAGGGCACCGTCAAGCGTGAGCGCGCCTGCATCCGCTGCGGCCGCTGCGTCGAGGTCTGCCCGATGGGTCTGATGCCGACGCTGATCGAACGCTACGCGCGGATCCGCGACGTGGACGGTCTGACCCGCAGCCACACGAACGTCTGTATGGAGTGCGGCTCCTGCGCCTACGCCTGTCCGTCCGGCAGACCGCTGGTCCAGTACATGCGCCTTGCCAAGCAGGTGCTCAGAGAGGAGGGGACGAAATAATGGCAAAACGACTGACAGTTTCCGCGTCGCCCCATGTGCGCTCGCATGAAACGACCACCGGGATCATGCTCGACGTGATCCTCGCGCTGATCCCCGCGCTGGTGATGAGCGCCGTCTATTTCGGTACCCGCGCGCTGTGCCTTGCCGCCGTTACGGTGGGCACCGCAATGTTCAGCGAATATCTTTCGCGCAAGATCATGAAACGCGACAACACGCTCGGCGATCTGAGCGCCGTTGTGACCGGCCTGATCCTCGCGTTCAATCTCCCCGCCACGCTGCCCTTATGGATGGCGGCGATCGGTTCCGTGATCGCCATCGTCATCGTCAAGCAGATGTTCGGCGGCATCGGCCAGAACTTCGTCAACCCCGCTATTACGGCGCGTATCATCCTGATGATGTCGTTCCCGTCCGCGATGGCGAAATGGATCGTTCCGTTTTCCTCCGCCTGGTCGCCCGACGCGGTGACCGCGGCGACGCCGATGACGGTGCTGAACGCCGGTACCGATCTCACCGCGGCCGAAGGGTTGCCGACGCTGACCCAGATGCTGATCGGCGCCCACGGCGGTTCGATGGGCGAGGTTTGCTCCATCGCGCTGCTGGCCGGCGCGTTCTACCTGCTGCTGCGCCGCGTGATCTCCCCGGCGATCCCGTTCTCGTTTATCGGGACGGTCGCCGTCATCATGCTGATCGCGGGCAAAGGCAATCTGGAGTTTGTCGCCTATGAGCTGCTCGGCGGCGGTTTGATCCTCGGCGCGTTCTTCATGGCGACCGACTATTCCACTTCGCCGATCAACCGCAAGGGACGCATCATCTTCGGCATCGGCTGCGGCTTGATCACGGCGGTCATCCGTCTGTTCGGCTCACTGCCCGAGGGCGTCTCCTTCTCGATCATCCTGATGAATATCCTCGTGCCGCACATTGAGCGTCTGACGACGTCCAAGCCGTTCGGTTACGAGAAACCCGAAAAGAAGAAAGAGGAGGCGGCAAAGGCATGAAAAACGGCAAAGCAAAAGCAATCCTCGGTCCGACGCTGGCGCTCTTCCTGATCTGCCTGATCGCGACGGTGCTGCTGGCGCTGACGAACGAAGCGACGGCGACGAAGATCGAACAGAACGCCGCCGATACCGCGATCGCCTCACGCGCCGCGGTGCTCTCCAAAGTCGGCGACGTCGATGTCGCGTCCTACGGCGACGACAAGACGGAAGAAAATACCGGTCTTGTCTATAACGAAGGCTTCGACGACGCGGGCAACGTGATCGGCTATATCGTCACATCCGCCGCGAAGGGTTACGGCGGCGACGTCAAGGTGATGATCGGCTACGACCTCGACGGCACGATCGTCGGCTTCACGGTCCTCGATTGCAGCAACGAGACCCCGGGTCTCGGTCAGAACAGCAAAACGCCCGCATTCATGGAACGCTTCCTTGGAAAGTCGGGCACGCTGACGGTCGATAAGAATTCCAACGACGGACAGAACATTCAGGCGATCACCGCCGCGACGATCACCTCGAAGGCGGTCGTGAAGGCGGTCAACGAAGCGACACTTGCGGTATTGAATCTGACAGGAGGTGCGGACAATGGCTGAGAAAAAATCACTTTTCAAAGAGTTTTCCAAGGGCATCGTGATTGAAAACCCGGTGCTGCGGCTGGTGCTCGGCACCTGCCCGACCCTCGCGACGACGACCTCGGTGCGCTCCGCGCTCGGTATGGGTCTCGCCGCGTCGATTGTGTTGGTGTGCTCGAATATCGTCATTTCCGCGCTGCGCAAGGTGATCCCCTCCAAGGTGCGTATCCCCGCGTACATCGTGGTCATCGCGTCGTTCGTGACGATTGTCCAGATGCTCGTCAAGGCGTTCACGCCGGAACTCGACGAACAGCTCGGCGTCTTTTTGCCGCTGATTGTCGTCAACTGTATCATCCTTGGCAGAGCGGAAGCGTTTGCCGGCAAGAACCCTGTGCTGGCCTCCGCGGTGGACGGCCTCGGCATGGGCATCGGCTTTACGGCTGCGCTGTTCCTGATGGGAACGGTGCGCGAAGTGCTCGGCGCGGGTTCGTTCCTCGGCATGAGCATTCCTTTCCTGTCGCAAAACCCGATGCTGATCTTCATCCTGCCTCCGGGCGGCTTCTTCGTGTTCGGTATGCTGATGGCGTGCGTGAACAAGCTCGCCGAAAGCAGAGGCAAACCGCGCGCCCAGCTGCGCGGCTGCGATGCGTGCCCGATGGCTGCGACCTGCAAACTGCATAACGAAGCCGCGCCTGAACAGGCCAATGGAGAGGAGGCGACGGCATAATGGAACTGACCAAAGGCTTGATCGCAATCCTTCTGACGGCGATTCTGACGCAGAACTTCGTGTTGTCGAAGTTCCTCGGTATCTGCCCGTTCCTCGGCGTTTCCAAGAAGCTCAATACCGCGGTCGGTATGAGCGCGGCGGTTATCTTCGTCATGGCGCTCGCTACGGCGGTGACCTACCCGATCAACCTCTTCCTTGAAAGCAAGGAGCTCGGCTACCTGCAGACGATCGTCTTCATCCTCGTGATCGCGGCGCTCGTCCAGCTGGTGGAGATCATCCTCAAAAAGTACATCCCGGCGCTGTACAGCGCGCTCGGCATCTATCTGCCGCTGATCACGACCAACTGCGCCGTGCTCGGCGTCGTGATCCTGAACGTCGATAACGGCTACAACTTCGGTCAGTCGATGTTCAACTCCGTCGGTGCGGGTCTCGGCTTCATGCTGGCCATGGTGATGTTCGCCGGCGTCCGTGAGCGGATGGAGTCGTGCGACATCCCGAAGTTCATGCGCGGGCTGCCGATCACGCTGGTGGCGGCGTCGCTCGTTTCGGTTTCCTTCCTCGGCTTTACGGGGATCGTGGAACACATTTTCGGCTAAGGAGGGGAGACGTATGACACAGATTCTTGTCCCCGTCGTCCTTGTGGCGGCCATCGGTCTGATTGCGGGTCTCGGCCTTGCGGTCGCGTCGATCGTCTTCGCCGTCCCGAAAGATGAAAAAGCGGAAGCTGTCCGTGAGGTGCTTCCCGGCGCAAACTGCGGCGCCTGCGGCTATTCCGGCTGCGACGGCTACGCGGCGGCCCTCTCCAAGGGCGAAACGACCCAGTGCAACAAATGTACCCCCGGCGGCAACGACGTCGCAAAACAGGTGGCCGCGATCATGGGCATGGAAGCCGGCGAAATCACCCCGCAGGTCGCGGCGGTCATGTGCTGCGGCAACAGCGCCAACGTGGAAGAAAAGCTCGATTACAGCGGCGTGCGCTCTTGTAAGATCGCGACGCAGCTGTTCGGCGGCCCGAAGACCTGCGTCCACGGCTGTATCGGCTTCGGCGACTGCGTGCGCGTGTGTCCCTATGAAGCGATCTTCATCTGCGACGGCGTGGCGCGGATCAACCCCGACAAGTGCCGCGCGTGCAAGCTTTGCATCAATACCTGCCCGCGCCATCTGATCGACCTGTTCCCGCTCGATACCGTGAAGGCGGCGGTGCTCTGCGTCAACCACGACAAGGGCGCGCAGACGCGCAAACAGTGCAAAGCGGGCTGTATCGGCTGCATGAAGTGCGTCAAGGCCTGCGAGCACGAAGCGGTCACGGTGGAAAACTTCTGCGCGAAGGTCGATTACGACAAATGCGTCGGCTGCGGCAAGTGCCACGAGGCGTGTCCGGTCGGCTGTATCGATCTTTATGAAATCCGGAAGCATTTCTGAAAAAACGCTTGCTTTTTGCAAAAAGATATGGTAAAGTAATAGTGTATGATTCTGTGCATTTTTGCACATATAACACAGGAGGTTTCCCCATGAAACATGCAAGACGGATGCTTGGCGTTCTCCTTACGCTCGCCATGCTCTTCACCACGCTTTCGGTCGGCTGGTCTGCTTCTGCGGTCGATTACAAGACCGGCGACGTCATTAAATTCGGTACCTTTCCGCAGTCCGAAGTGACGGACACCAAGCTGATCGGCAAGCTTGCCGATGCGAAGAAGAACTGGAACAGCGCCGGCTATTACAGCGGTACCGGCAGCTGGGACGACGGCAAGATGACCGCGTCCGATTATATGCAGTATGCCGACTTTATCTATGACAACGCGGGCTACCGTGCGATCCAGTTCACGAAGTACCGCCCGTCGCAGTCCGGCGGCGTCGCCAGCCCGACCAGCGGCAACGGTTCCGGCTATGCGACCGACTTCATCTATTACTTCAAGTTTGAACCGATCGAATGGATCGTGCTCGACGCTGCAAAGGGCCTTGTGATGAGCAAGAAGCTGCTGGACTCCCAGCCGTATCAGAACCTCGTCAAGAAGAACGGTTCCAACTTCTACGCGGGCAGCAGCTACGCAAACAATTATAAAAACAGCTCCCTGCGCGCCTATCTGACCGGCGCCTTCTATGACGCCGCGTTCTCCACGACGCAGAAGAACTCGATCGTTAAAACGTCGTACAGCTACGCGTCCTACGGCTCCTCGGCGAGCACGCCTGCCGTGACCGACGCCGTCACCGTGCTGTCGTATAACGACTGCCTGAACACCGCTTACGGCTTCCAAAATACGATCAACGCCGACAGTTCGCTTGTCGCGAACGAGATCACAGCGTATGCGAAGTCGCAGGCGATCAAGAACAACAACGGCAAGGCCGAATGGTGGCTGCGTACGCCCGATACCGCGACCGGTCAGGCGAGCTGTGTTACCACGACGGGCGCGCTGAGCCACGCCGCGACGGTCAACCTCACCAACAAGGGCGTCCGCCCGGTGATCACGCTGTCAACGATCCATTCCGACCCGAGTCTTTCCCTGTCCGGTTGTGCGCACAATAACGGCTCGATCACCTACCCCGAGGTGAAAGCCACCTGCACCCGGGACGGTCACGCCGAATACACGATCTGCAAGGATTGCAGCGCAGTGATCAGCGGTGATGACAAAGTGATCCCGGCAAAAGGTCATGTCGATGTGAAAATGCTCAGCGGCGAACCCGGCAGCGACGGCTGGTGCGACGAATGCGGTGCAGAACTGACGCTGCATCTTGATAACTCCGGTTCCGTTCAGATCAGCGGCCCGCTGCAGAGCCTGATGGATCTGATCCGCAAGCTGGTGGCGAAGGTAGAGTCTTTGTTCAGCAAAACCGAAAAGACGGATAACGGCGGCAGCTCGGGCGGCTCCGGCAGCTCGGTGGATCTTTCCGAGACCGGCAAGAGCTTCGACGCGTTCGCAGAAGCGCTCAGCTCCCTGATCAACGCCTTCAAGGGTATCAGCGACGAAAAGAGCGCCGAGAAGGAAACGGACCGCAACAACTTCATCGATTTCCTGAACAACTTCGGCAACGATGAATAACTTGAAATGAAAAAGCGCCCTGCGGGGCGCTTTTTTTCAGTGCACAGTGCGCAGTGCACAGTGTACGGTGACGCGGACAAGGTGTGTGATGGTTGAAAGGTGGTTTTCCGCGCAGGAGAAGATGCTGCGATCGACAACTTGTCATAATATCCAAGACGAAGCCTTATGCTGACTGCATCAAAAAGAGACCGTCCGTGGACGGTCTCTTTTGCTTATGTGCTTTATTTCCGGAACTGCTGCTTGAGCCGCTGCTCCTTGCTGAGTACGACCTTGCGCAGGCGCAGCGATTTCGGCGTGACTTCGAGCAGTTCGTCGTCCTTGATGAACTCCATGCACTGCTCGAGTGAAAGAATCGTCGGCGGAACGAGGCGCAGCGCGTCGTCCGAGCCGGAGGCGCGGGTGTTGGTCAGATGCTTCTGGCGGCAGACGTTGCAGGTGACGTCTTCGCTCTTGGCGCATTCCCCGACGATCATGCCCTCATAGACCGGTACGCCCGGGCCGATAAACAGCCGGCCGCGGTCCTGCGTGTTGAACAGACCGTAACCCGTCGTCTCGCCCGTTTCGTGGACGACGATCGAGCCGCGTTCCCGCGTGCGGATCTCGCCCTTCCAGGGCTCATAGCCGGCAAACAGCTGGTTCATGATGCCGTTGCCGTTGGTGTCGGTCATGAATTCGCTGCGGTAGCCGATCAGACCGCGGGCGGGGATCTTGAATTCGAGGTGAGTCGCGCCGCCGTCGCGGGCGCCCATGTTTTCAAGTTCGGCTTTGCGCGAACCGAGCTTTTCGATCACCGCGCCCACATATTGTTCGGGCACTTCCACGATCAAAAGCTCCATCGGCTCGAGCGTTTTGCCGTTCTCTTTTTTCAAAATGACCTTCGGGCGCGACACCTGGAATTCATACCCCTGGCGGCGCATGGTTTCGATCAGAATCGACAAATGCAGCTCGCCGCGGCCGCTGACCTTAAACGTGTCAGTTGAATCGGTCTCCTCCACACGCATCGAGACGTTGGTCTCAACCTCTTTAAAGAGCCGGTCGCGGATGTTGCGCGACGTGACAAACTTGCCCTCCTGCCCGGCAAAGGGCGAATTGTTGACGATAAAGTTCATCGAAATGGTCGGCTCGTCGATCTTGATAAACGGCAGCGGATCGAT
>JAFYDS010000225.1 GCA_017544665.1 Clostridia bacterium
CAAGAAAAAGAAGATCACCGAAGAGCTTGCCGTGATGCGCAAGGAACGCGGTATTGAGATTTCGGATTAACAGTCCGGAACTTTGAGATACAACATATTTTGAAAAGGGGAAAGCATTATGATTTATTGTTCTATCGCACTCGGTCTGGTATTCTTTGTTCTGTTCGTCATTAAATGCCACAAGCAGCGCTCTGTCGGCGGCGTCTTTCTGAAGAATGCGATCAGCGCCTTCTTTATCATCACCGCTATCATCGCGCTTGTGGATAAGCCGTCGGAGTTCCAGTACGGCATCCTGATCCTCGCGGGCCTGGTGTTCGGCATGCTCGGCGACATCTATCTGGATCAGAAGTGGGTCTATCCTGCAGATGACAGAAAATATCTGTACGCCGGCTTCATCAGCTTCGCGATCGGGCACCTGTTCTACATCCCGGCGATCATCCTGAACGCCCGAAACTACGGACTCGAGATGAAATATTTGTGGTTTGCGGCGGCGTTTGCGGTGCTTGTCTCCGCGTTCGTCCTGATTTCCGAAAAGCCGACAAAGCAGCATTTCGGCGAGTTCAAGATCACGGTGATGCTCTATGGTCTGGTCGTTGCCGGTATGGCAGGCGTCAGCATGGTGGCAGTCATCTGCACGAAGCAGCCGCGCTTCATCTGCTGCGCGATCGGCGGTGTGATGTTCCTGCTCTCCGACCTGATTCTTTCGCCGATGTACTTCGGACCGAAGGAGAAGAACAACCCGACCAACTTCTTTATCAACCACCTGACCTATTACATCGCGCAGTATCTGCTTGCGTTCTCGATTTCGCTTGTGCCTGCGCTCACAAACTGAACCATATAAGACAAACCGGCGTACCGTTTGGCACGCCGGTTCTTTTTTGTCTTGCTGTTTAAGCTTCAAAGCGTTCTTTCAATTTGACCATCAGATCCGCGATCGGCAGGTTTTGAGGACAGTGGCTTTCGCAGCTGCGGCAGGCGATGCAGTCGCCGGGTCTGCCGTGGTCGGCGGCGTGCTTTTCGAATTCGGCAGCCGCCTTCTTTTTGTTGTCGCCGAATGCGTTATAGGTCGTGAAATAATCGGGAATGGGAATATCCATCGGGCAGGCGTCCACGCAGTAGCGGCACGCCGTGCAGGGAATCTCGATCCCGGAGCGGATGATCTCGGCGGCGTTCATCAGCAGCGCGGTCTGCGCTTCGGTCAGCGGCTGCAGCGTCTCAAACGCGGCGGTGTTCTCTTTCAGCTGCGCGAGGTTGCTCATGCCGGACAGGACGAAATCAACGCCCTCCAGCGAGGCGGCGAACCGCAGCGCCCAGACGGCGGGGGAAAGGGACGTGTCTTCTTTTTCCAGCATCAGCTTTACCGTTTCCGGTACGTTGGCCAACGCGCCGCCCTTGATCGGCTCCATGATCATGATGCGTTTGCCGTGTTTGCGGGCGGTCTCATAGCAAAGACGCGACTGGACTTTTTCGTCTTCCCAGTCGAGATAGTTGATTTGCAGCTGTACATATTCCACTTCCGGGTGCTTTGTCAGGATCTCGTCAAGCACGTCGGCGGAATCATGGAATGAAAAGCCGGTGTGGATCACTTTGCCTTCCTTTTGCTTTTGCGCCAGCCATTCGAACGCGCCGATCCGCTCGCAGGTCCCGTAGCTCTTTTTGTTGAGCGAATGCAGCCAGTAGTAGTCGAAGTAGTCCACGCCGCAGCGGTTCAGTTCCTTTTGGAACGTCGGCTCCAGCATGGCCTTTGCCTTGATCATGAACATCGGCATTTTGTCGGTGATCGTGTAGTTTTCGCGCGGGTGCCGCTTTGCAACGCAGTCGCGAAAGGCGGTCTCGCTTGCGCCGCCGTGATAGACGATCGACGTGTCAAAATGGCGGTAGCCGGCTGCGAGAAACGCGTCCGCCATTGCAGTAAACGCTTCGTGGTCGACGGCGGTCTGGATGAGTTTGTTTTTCAGGGGTAAGCGCATGAGTCCAAACGAGAGTTTCTGCTTGAGTTCCATGGGTTTGTCTCCTTTGTTGTTTAAGCTTTCCAAAATTTACGGTCTAAAGCGCGGTACTGTACCGCCTCGGCGAGATGTGCCGTTGAGATCTGTTCGCTGCCTTCGAGGTCGGCAATCGTCCGTGCAACGCGCAAGATCTTGTCGTACGCGCGGGCGGAAAGCCCGAGATGGTCGAAGCTGCGCTCGAGCAGCTTTTTGCCCGCGTCGTCGATCGGGCAGAAGCGCCGCGTCTGCGCCGCCGTCATCTTCGCGTTGCAGGTAACGCCGCTGCCGTCTAACCGCTGCTGCTGAATCTTGCGCGCGGCGTTGACGCGCTTGCGAATGGACGCAGAGGATTCGCCGGACGCCTCGCTCGACAGCTTGTCGAACTCTACCTGCGGCACTTCGATATGGATATCCAGACGGTCCAGCAGGGGACCGCTGACTTTCGCAAGATACTTTGCCGGCGCGTGCGGCGGGCAGGTGCATTTCTTGGTAGGGTGCCCATAGTAGCCGCACGGACAGGGGTTCATCGCGCAGACGAGCATCACGTCGCAGGGGTAGGTGATCGAGCCGGACACGCGGGCGATCGTGATCACGCCGTCTTCGATCGGCTGACGCAGCGTTTCCATCGTCAGCCGCGGAAACTCCGGCAGCTCGTCCAAAAACAGCACGCCGTGGTGCGCGAGCGAAAGTTCTCCCGGCTTCGGAATGTGTCCGCCGCCGGAAAGCCCCGCCGCAGAGATGGAGTGGTGCGGCGCGCGGAACGGACGGGAGAGCACGAGCGAATGGTGGTTGGAAAGAGCGCCCGCGATCGAATAGATTTTGGTCGTCTCCAGCGATTCCTCCGGCGTCATATCCGGGAGAATCGACGGGATACGTTTGGCAAGCATGCTTTTGCCGGAGCCCGGCGGACCGATCATCAGCGTATTGTGTCCGCCTGCCGCCGCGATCTCGAGCGCGCGCTTGACCTGGAACTGGCCCTTCACGTCGGCGAAGTCGAGCACCTCGGGGTTCTGCGGCTCAAATGCCGGGAACTGCTCCCGGTCGGCTTTGCGGATGCGCTTTTCGCCCTTGAGGTGCGACACGAGATCCTTGCAGGTCAATACCGGGTAAATGTCGATCCCCGTGATGGTGCAGCTTTCCGCCGCGTTGTCGAACGGCACGAAGACTGCCTTGAGCCCGCGTTCCTTTGCGTCGATCACCATCGGCAGAATGCCGTTGACCTTTCTCACTTTGCCCGACAGCGATAGTTCGCCCAGAAACGCGCAGCCGTCCGTCTCGGCGTTCAGCTGCCCGCTGGCTTTCAGGACCGAGACAAAGATCGGCAGATCATACATCGGTCCCTCCTTGCGCTTGTCTGCGGGGGAGAGATTGATCGTGACGCGCGCGGAGGGGAAGAAGAAGCCGCTGTTGCGCATGGCGGCGCGGACCCGGTCGCGGGATTCCGAGACCGCGGCGTCCGGCAGACCGACAATATCGATGCGCGGCATACCGGTTTCTAGCGCTGTTTCCACAGCAACGGGATAGGTCTGCATTCCGATCAGTCCGATGGATTGCACACATGAGAACATGAAAATCGCCCTTTCGTATAGTTCTTATGTCTTATTATACACACTTTCTCTAA
>JAFYDS010000226.1 GCA_017544665.1 Clostridia bacterium
AGCAGATGCAGGCGGCGGCCAATCTGCTCAAATAGCATATCTGACACATAGCTCGGAGGCTGCGGCTTCCGGGCTTTTTTTGCGTTTATGGGGGTGGATACGAAGCGGCATAAAGTGGATACGAGGTGGATACAGGGTGGATACGAAGAAAAATTATTATTCTGAATATGAATAAAAGTTCGTATCCACTTTTAGGGGGGTTCGTATCCACCTTGTAGCCACCTAAAACCTTTATATACCAACGAATTTCCGCTTTAATACTATAAGTGGATACATGGATACAAGGGTATATAAAAATATAATAAACGTGAAGAATATATATATATACGCCCATGAATATATATATAAGTTGGAACACTCGTATCCACCGATCCACGTATCCACTGCAGTAATAGGAAAAGATTGTAGTTACAAAACAAAACAAATGTGCTACCCTATCAGTATGGGAACCCCTGCGGCGGGTCAGATCTCTACGCTCGATGAGAGGCTCAACGCGTCCGGGTCACGCGCGTTTGAATTGGAAATCAAACAGGGAATTAACCCTCGGAAGCGTTACGGAGCAACGGCCCGGCGTTTGAAAACTTAATCTCCCGCCGGAATAATTCAATCGTTTTCAAATTTTTTGTGCGGTTTGGAAAAATACGGGGGGAGGTCGAAAAAGTTTGAAGCATCAAGGGAATACCGACGCTAAGGGTGGAAAGCTCGGAAAAAACTCCGTTTTGAAATTTTTTAGGGGAGGCGGCCGATGAAGGTACAGGTCAAGCAGGAGCGTTTTCAGGCGGCAAATAACGTGCTGCGGTCGATCGCGGCGATCGACAGGCGGATCGAAATGCTGGAAAAGCAGATCCGGCGTGCGTCGCTGTCCGGCTGCCCGGCCGAGATGCGCGCGCAGTCTTACGACGGCGTGCCGGGCGGCGGAGGGTATCGGTCGGACACGATGGAGATCGCACGGCAGATCCTTGCGCTCAAGCAGCAGCTGACCGAAGAGACCCAGCGCCGGCGCGCGATCACCGACGCGATCTTCGCCCTGGACGCCTACAGCGCGGAGCTGCTGGAGCGGCGCTATATACGCGGCGAGCAGACGGACGAGATCGCGGCCGCACTGACCGATTTTGATTCGCGGAAGTTTTACCGACACCTGCGCGACGCGGTGAGCAGCTTTGCCGTGCAGTACTACGGCGGTGCTGCCGTGGAGGGCGTACAGGGGGATTTATAGGCGAAAACGTGTCAAAAACGTGTCAAAAACGTGTCAAAAAGATGTCATAGACAGAACCGAAAATCGGGTGTAAACTGGTATTATAGAGCGGTGTCGGAAGACGCTGCTTTATTTTTGCGCACAAAGCGCGGAGGGACGACGCATGATACAGAAACTATGCCCGAAGTGTCGGGCAGTCTACATCCCACATCATGAGCGGATGTGTGCGGCTTGCTTGGCGAGGCTGCAGCGGAGTGGGGATCCGCTGGAGAGCAGACGGCGACGCAACCAAAAGTATGATCGCGAGAAACGCGACACGCGGAGCGCGGAGTTTTACAACTCCCCGGAGTGGAAGCGGATCCGGGGTTTTAAAATTAACCGCGACTGTATCTGCGAGGTGTGCAGGGAACGCCCTGCGGTAGAAGTGCACCATATCATTCCAATCCGGGACAATTGGGACAGAAGACTGGACATAACCAATCTTCGATCCCTCTGCGCTTCGTGCCATTATGCCCAACACCATGCGAAAGGAGGGGCGAACCGTGAGACCAAAGGAACCGCTCGCCCTGGTGGAGCTCAAGGGCACGAATCACTTGACGAAAGAACAGAAACAGCAACGCGAAAGCGAAGAGATACCGGCACCGGCGGATAACATCGTCCCGCCGGATTTTTTGACGGCAAAGCAGAAGAAACGCTTTAATGAAATCGCGGCCGATCTGCAGGCAATCGGCATAATGGCCAACATCGACGCGCCTGCTCTGGCGCGGTATGTGGTGGCGGAATACCAGTATGAGAAGCTGACCGGCATCGTGCGGAAGATCCTGTCGCGCGCGGAGGACGTGCCGGAGTATTTGGCGAAGGTTTTGACCGCACAGGACAAGCTCTTCCGGCAGTGCCGGGCGGCTGCGTCTGACCTCGGCATGACGATCACGTCACGCTGCCGGATCGTGATCCCGAAGGCGGAGGCTAAGCCGAAAAACCGCTTTGATATGTTCGGGGACGAGGAGGACGCGAGTGTCGGCTGACCGTGCGACCGCATATGCGCGCGCCGTTGTGGACGGCAGCGTCACGGCGTGCGATGCGCACCGCAAAGCCTGCGCTCGACATCTTCGCGATCTGGAACGGCAGGGCACGGCGGACTTCCCATACATTTGGCGACCCGATAAATCAAACCGGATTATTGACTATGCCGAAACGCTGACGCTGATCGAGGGAACACGGCCTCGCCCGGTGCGGCTTTACGGCTTCCAGGACTTCGATCTCGGCGTCCCGATGGGCTGGTACAAGCTCGACGGCAACCGCCGTTTTCGGCGAAAATACAAAAGCGAGGCGCGGCAGAACGGAAAAACATTCGAGAACGGCATACAGCTTTCCTACCTCGCGGGCTTCAGCGGCTACAATTACGGCAACCTCTACACGGTCGCCACACGGAAAGAGCAGGCGAAGCTCGCATGGCGGGAGATTCAGAAGTTTATCATTGCAGATCCTGATCTTTCGGAGCTGTTTGACGTCAAGGAATACAAATCGCAGATCATCTCAAAGCGAACCGGCTGCGTGATTGAGGCGCTCTCCCGTGAACGCTCGGAGCTGGACGGCTTTCGCTCGATCGCCGCGAGCATTGACGAGATCCACCAGCACAAGGATAACAGCATATACAAGGCGATCTATAACGGTACGCGCTCGCTGCCGGAGATCCTGATCTCCATGATCACGACCCGCGGCTTTCGGCAGAACAGCTTTTGCGGGGAGATGGACAAATACGCCTTGAACATTCTCGACGGTGCCGTCACCGCCGATGATTTTTTTGCTGACATTTACACGCTCGACAAGGGCGACCTGTGGACGGACGAGCGCGTCTGGATCAAGGCAAATCCGCTGCTGGCGGGAACGCCTGCCGGACTGGAAACGCTGCGCCGCGACGCGCAGACGGCGCATGACATGGGCGGCGAGGAGCTGCGGGACTTTCTTGTAAAGGGTCTGAACTGCTGGCCGACCAATGACGATCTGCTGTATATCCCGTTCGAGTGGTGGCTGCGGTGTCTGGACGAGAAGGTCACGCTCGACCGCTTCGCCGGTTGCTCGTGTTTTGTCGGCATCGACCTCTCGTCCGGCGGCGACCTGTGCTCGGTCGCGCTGGAGTTCCTGCAGGGCGAGGACGCCTATGTGTTCTCGCATTCGTTTATGCCGCGGGGACGCTTTGAGGAACACATCCTGCAGGATCTCGCGCCGTATGATGTGTGGGCGGACAAGGGGCTGTTGACGATCACCGGCGGACAGTCTGACTATAAGAACGATTACAGCTTTATTGTATCGTATCTCGCAGAGCTGCGGGAACGGTACGGTTTTAATTTTCAAGGCATTGGATACGACCCGCACAACGCGGACGGCTTCCTGGCAATGCTGGAGCAGTTCGGCTGCCCGCTGGTTATGGTGACACAGTCGGCGCGGAACCTCTCGGCGGCAACTGAGGACTTCCGGCTCAACCTCAAGAGCGGACACGTACACGCGGATGCGCAGAACGAGCTGCTCAACTGGTCAATGGCGAACGCGCGCGTCGTGAAAAACTCGTTCGGAGAGATCAAGATCGATAAAGAGCCGAACGCGAAAAAGAAGAGGATCGACCCCGTGGACGCTGTGCTCGACGCGCACTTCCTGGCGATGAAGCCGCCGGCAGCGCCGCCGATCGACGTCAACGCGGAAATGGAACGCTATCTGAAAGGAATGAGAAAGTGAAAAAACGCTTTAATGTGTTCAAGGGGATCGCCACCCGGCGCACCCAGACGGAGCAGCAGATGATGTCCAGTCTGGACTTCCTGGGGATTTCGGATTCGTCTCGCCGGGGTCCGCTTGGACAGGCGACGTACTTCGCGTGTTTGAAGGTGTTATCGGAGAGCATGGGCAAGATGCCGCTCAAGCTCCTGCAGTCCACGCCGGACGGCGGTACACGGACGGCGACGGAGCACCCGCTGTACAGCGTCCTCAAATACCGACCGAATAACGCCATGCCGTCGACCGGCTGGATGAGCACGCAGGAGATGCAGCGGAACCATTACGGCAACGCCTACGCGCTCATTACGGAAGCCGGCAGCAAGACACAGCTGCTCCCGCTGGACGCAAGCCAGATGCGGGTGATCTACGACGACGCCCGCTGGCTCGATACGGTGCCGCGTCTGTGGTATCAGTACTCCACGTCGCACGGGCAGCGCCTGTTCCCGGCGGAGAACATTCTGCACGTGCGCACGTCGACGTCGCTGGACGGCATCCTCGGTCTCTCTGTCCGTGAGATCCTCGCCCTTAACCTGGAAGCAATGCAGTCGGCGCAGGATATGCAGAACAAGCTCTTCAATAACGGACTGACCGCAAAGATGGTCGTGCAGTACACCAGCGGGCTGAGCGACGAAAACCGCGACGAATTTCTGAAGATCATCGACAAGTTCGCCACCGGCAAGATGAAAGACGAGGTGACGGATCTCGCGATCCCGAGACCGATCGGCACGCAGATCACGCCGCTCAACGTCAAGCTGACCGACGCACAGTTCGTCGAACTGAAGAAGTACTCCGCGCTGGAGATCGCGGCGGCAATGGGCATCAAGCCGAACCAGATCAACGACTACGACAAGAGCAGCTATGCGTCTGCGGAAGCGCAGCAGCTCTCTTTTTACGTGGACACGCTTCTGTACATCATCAAGATGTACGAGGACGAATTCAACTACAAACTGCTGAGCGATTTCGACCGCCAGCAGGGCTACTTTTTCAAGTTCAACTTTAATGTGCTTCTGCGTGCGGATCTTGCAACGCAGACCGAGGCGCTGACGAAAGCTATTCAGAATTCCCTCTACACGCCGAACGAAGCGAGGGAATTTGTGGATATGCCCGCCTTGCCCGGCGGCGACAATCTGCTGTGCAACGGCAGTATGCTGCCCGTAAGCCTGGCGGGACAACAGTACACGGGAAAGGAGGGAAAGACGGATGAAGCTGCTTAAAAGCGCGCAGGTGCAAACGCTGGCGCTGACAGAGGACGACCTCGAACAGATCAACCGGCACACGCTGCGCGCATTCAACGCGGACGAGCTGTACGCTTTTAAGCTGCTGATGTGCGACAACGAGATCGACCGGGACGATGAACGGTTTACCGTTGACGCGCTGCAGGGGCTCGCAAAGCTCTACCTCGGCAAGACGGTGATCCGCGATCATGTGCCGAGCTCGGCCAATCAGACGGCGCGTATTTACTCGACCGAGGTCGTGCAGGACGCGGAGCGCAAGACGTCGCTCGGCGAACCGTATACCGCACTGGTCTCAAAGGCGTATATGGTACGCACCGACAGTAACGCCGATCTGATCAAGGAGATCGAGGCCGGCATCAAGAAGGAAGTCAGCGTCGGCTGCATTATCCACCGGCTCTCGTGTTCCGTTTGCGGGAACACTCCGGGCAAGTGTCGGCATCTGCCCGGCCGTACATACGACGGTGTGTACTGTCACACGCTGCTCAACGACCCGAAAGACGCCTACGAGGTCAGCTTCGTGGCGGTGCCGTCCCAGCGAAACGCGGGCACAACGAAGAACCACGAAGACGACCCGGAAGACCGAACGAAGGACATCGCTCTGAACGATGTCTTTTTATTTTTGCAAAAACAAAGAAAGGATGATTAACCCATGAGCATGAGCAATAAGATGCGCGATCTCCTCACCGAGATCGAAAAGCAGAACAAGGCGGCAGCGGCCGCATACGAAGCCGGCAACAAGGACGAGGGCAACGAGATCCTGAACAAGATCGCCGATCTGCGCAAGGACTTTGAAGTTGAGAAGCAGCTGCACGAAAACAATGACTTCTTCTCCTCGCACGCCAACGAAGACGACCCTGCAAGCGCGGATCCCGTGAAGGGTAAGGCTGCCGACTGCGGTGTGCCGAAGGACGACGCACGCAAGAAGTTTTTCAAGGCTGCCCGCGCGGGTTTCCCGGTAAGCAAAGACCTCACCTTCAATAACGAGGGCGACGACGAATACGGCGGTTATACCGTTCCGGAGGACATCGTGACGAAGGTCGAGCGTTACCGTGAAGCACACGCCCACCTGTCGAAGTACATCCGCAGAGTGCCCGTCACGGCACCCAGCGGCGCACGTACTTTTTTGTCCCGCGTAGCACACAGTGCGTTTTCCGTCGTCGGCGAAGGCGGCAAGATCGGCAAGAAAACCGGCCCCGTGTTCCAGCGTCTGGTGTATGCGGTCAAAAAGTTTGCCGGTTATATCCCCGCAACAAACGAGCTGCTGAAAGACAGCGACGAGAACATCGAAGCGTTCATCGTGGAGTGGCTCGGCAAGGCACAGGTGGCGACGGACGACGAGCAGACCCTTGCCGCTATCGAAACGAAAGAAGCGGTTGCTCTCGACGGTCTGGACGGGATCAAGCACGCCGTCAATGTCCAGCTCGGCCAGGCGTTCGCCGATACGGCCGCGATCTATACGAACGACGACGGTCTGAACTACCTCGACACGCTCAAGGATGAAAACGGCCGCTATCAGCTCTCTCCCGATCCGGCGAACACAGACGTGAAGCGCCTGCAGGTCGGCGCACGTTACATCCCGCTCGTTGTCAGCCCGAATGCTGATCTGCCGAGCGCGGAAGTCAAGAGCACCGTCAACGGCGAGCAGGTCGTGACTGCGTACAAGTATCCCTTTATCATCGGCGACCTGGATGAGGGTATCGCAAAATTTGACAAAGAGGGTCTTTCGGTAAAGGCTTCCGACAGCGCTGTTGTCGGCTCCGGCGCCGATCAGGTAAACGCTTACGAGGAAGATCTGACGCTGTTCCGCGGTCTGTTCCGCGCGGACTACAAGGTGCGTGACGCTGCCGCGTTCGTCAACGGCTATATCCAGGTGTCCGTAAACCCTTAACGGGCTTGTCGGCTGACGCCGATATTCCGGCAAGTCTCGATTTATTCGGAAAAACAGCCGACGACCTGCAGGAGGATATTGAGATCAGCGCGAACGGTATCTCCGGCACGCTGAAGTACGTGACCGGCTACACCGGCTTCTCCGGCAAGACGGCTGAACGCTCCGGCAACTACCTCGCGCTGCACTGCGCCGCGCCTGCCGCGCCCGACGCAACGATCACGGTTGAAATCGTCGGCGGACACAGCGGCCCGGTCACGCTGGATCCGGAGGATAACGTGATCGTGCTGCGCATCGAGAGCAACACCGAGCAGTCGATCCGCGTGATCGCCACGAAGGAAGGCTGCACGCCGGTGACACGCGAATACTCGCTGACCGGCTTGACGCTGACGCCGGCAGCCTAAAGGAGGCGACGGCTGAATGCTTGAACGCATCAAAGCGTACCTCGGCATTGATTGGCCGGACGACGACGCGCTCTTGCAGACGATGGAACAAGCCGCATACGCCTACCTCGACGGTGCGATCGGCGAAGGGTTTGACCGCAACGATCCGCGGGCGCAAATGCTCCTGCTTCAGATCGTTGCGGATCTGTACAACGACCGCGGCACCGGCGAACTGAGCGGCAAGGTGTCCACCGGCACGCGCCGGATGGTTGACAACTTCATGCTGCAGTTGAGATTGGAGCGTGGTCGTCATGGTGTTTAATCAGCCGATCCGTATCGAGCGTCTGAACGACGACGGGTGCGAAACGTGGGAGGATTATTTCTCTTGCCGCGCGTATGTCAACGCACTTTACGGCTCCGAATACTGGGCGGCGCGCGCTGCCGGCTGCGAGGACACGATCGTGTTTACGGTTCGGTACTGCCGCGCGCTTGCCGCCGTCCGTGCCGCCGAGTACCGCATCGTTTTCCGCGGGGAGATATACGACATCCAATCCGTCGACTGTCCGCAGTTTGCGAACGCCTACATCAAACTCAAGGGGGTGCGGCGTCGTGGCAATCGTCTGTAAACCGGAAGAGTTCAAGGCAAGGGTCGCGGCACAGCTGCACGACTTCTCGACGGATGTGCTGCGCAAGATCTCGAAAGAGACCGAAACGTGCAGCAAAGACTGCGTCGAAGAGCTCAGACGCACCTCACCGAGGCGTAAGGGCAAGGGCGGCGGTGCGTATGCCCGCAGCTGGACGAACCAGAAGGAAACGAATCCCGGCCGGTGGGTGACCACCTGCATCGTGCACAACAAAGATCACTAC
>JAFYDS010000227.1 GCA_017544665.1 Clostridia bacterium
ACAAGCGTTTGCTCTTGTGTTACAATACATAAGCCGCATATTGCGGGTGGCATAGTTATGCCGTCAAGCCGGACTTGTCCGCGCCTGCGAATAGCGAGTCTGTAAAAAGGAATGGTAAACTCCATGTACGCAATCATCGAAACCGGCGGCAAACAGTACAAGGTTGAAGCCGGAGACACCCTGTTCATCGAAAAGCTGAATGTCGAAGCAGACGAGACGGTCACCTTTGACAAGGTCGTCGGCGTTGCGACCGACGCGGGCTTCTCTGCGGGCGCGCCGTATCTTTCGGACGTCACCGTTTCGGCAAAGGTTATCAAGAACGGCAAGGCGAAGAAAGTCACCGTCATGACCTACAAGCCCAAGAAGAACGAGAAGCGCAAGCTCGGTCACAGACAGCCCTACACGAAGGTCGAGATCACCGCGATCAACGCGTAATGATCACCGTCCGCTTCACGTATTCGGACGGGCTGTATTCCGGGTTTTCCGTGCAGGGGCACGCGGGACTCGCGCCAAAGGGCGAGGACGTCCTCTGTGCATCGGTTTCGTCGGCGGCTTATCTCATTGCCAACACCTTGACCGAGGTCTGCAAGGCGCCCTGTGACGCAGTCGTGTCGGACGGCCGCATGACCGTTCGTCTGTCCGAATGGGACGACGCATCCGTTCAGGTTTTGCTGAAGGGATTTGCGCTCCACATGCGGGAGCTTTCCCGCCAGTATCCCCGACAACTCAAAGTTATTTATGGAGGTAAGAACAATGCTTAAGATCAACGTTCAGCTTTTTGCGCATAAAAAGGGAATGGGCTCGACCAAGAACGGCCGTGATTCCGAGTCCAAGCGCCTCGGCACCAAGAGAGCCGACGGTCAGTTCGTGCTCGCGGGCAACATCCTCGTCCGTCAGCGCGGCACCCACATCCATCCCGGCAACAACGTCGGCAAGGGCAAGGACGACACGCTCTTCGCCTTGATCGACGGCCAGGTCAAGTTCGAGCGCATGGGCAAGGATCGCAAAAAGGTCAGCGTCTACGCAGAGCAGTAAAGTTCGGCAGCTTCACAACATCTTGTGGAGCTGCTTTTTTTTGGTCGAAAACGACAACAAGATATGGCACACTTTTGTATATTTCGCCAAAATCCGAAAACTTGCACCGAAACGCTTGACTTCACCGGTCGTATCGGGTATGATAGGGCAGAACAAAGAGTTCTTTAATGCGGCACAGAGAGGCCCACAAGATCGTATATTATCGTGTGATTTCGGGTCTTGCCGCATTTGCGGCAAGGCTTTTTTATTGGAGGCATCTATGGCAGTCAAAGCGCAGATCATGGACGAGGCGGCAATGCGCCGTGCGCTGATGCGCATTGCGCACGAGATCACGGAAAAGAACCGCGGTACAGAGGATCTGCTTCTGATCGGCATCCGGCGGCGCGGTGCGGATCTGGCCGAGGCGATCCGCGATAACATCGAGCGGATCGAGGGTGTGCGTGTGCCGTGCGAGAGTATCGACATCCGCTATTACCGCGACGATCTGACGCATATCGCGGACGTGGCGGACGAGAACCCGCGGCTGGATGTGACCGAAAAAAAGGTCGTGCTGGTCGACGATGTGCTGTATACCGGCCGCAGTGTGCGCGCGGCGATCGAGGCGATTTTTTCCATGGGACGTCCGTCCGCCATTCAGTTGGCGATCCTCGTCGACAGGGGACACCGCGAGCTGCCGATCCGCGCGGACTATGTGGGCAAGAATGTGCCGACGGCGCATACGGAAAACATCGACGTGATGGTCGAGCGATGCGACGGGCAAAATGCTGTCGTCTTGACGGACTGAATGCATTCGGCGGGCAACCGCTTGCATAAAAAATCTTTTTGGGGGTAAAAGTATGAAGCTCATCTACAATGTCAAAGACAAGCCGAAATTCGGGCAGTTGCTCGTGTTCGCGTTCCAGCAGTTGCTGGCGATCCTCGCGGCGACGATCGCGGTACCGGCCATCGTGGGCAACGGCATGTCCCAGTCCGCCGCGTTGTTCGGCGCAGGCGTGGGTACGCTGGTGTATCTGCTCTTCACCAAGTTCCGCAGCCCCGTGTTCCTCGGCTCCTCGTTTGCGTTCCTCGGTTCCATGTTCGCCGCTTTTGCGGGCGCCGCTTCCGCGGAAGCGGGCTATGCCGGTATCGTCCTCGGCGCGATCTTCGCCGGTCTCGTGTATGTCGTTATCGCGCTGATCGTCAAGTTCGCGGGCGTGGCATGGATCAACAAGCTCATGCCGCCTGTCGTCATCGGCCCGACCGTGGCGATCATCGGACTGTCTCTTGCCGGCAACGCCATCGGCGACTCTCTTAAGGGCGCGACGGCGGACGGCGGCGTCTACGCCATGAACACGCCCGGCTGGATCAGCCTGTTCTGCGCGCTCGTGACGCTGACGGTCGTTATTCTCTGCTCCGTGTACGGCAAGAAAATGATGAAGCTCATTCCCTTTATCATCGGTATCCTGGCCGGTTACATCGTGGCCGCGATTTTCACGCTGATCGGCGCCAAGACCGGCAATGACGCGCTGAAAGTCATTGATTTCTCCCTGTTCCAGAACATGCAGTGGGTTCCGGATTTCACGTTCATCAAGGCCGCAAAAGGCCTGAGCGCGATCGACGGCAAGTATATTGCGACGATCGCCGTGGCATATATCCCCGTGGCGTTCGTGGTGTTCGCCGAGCACATCGCCGACCACAAGAACCTGTCCTCCATTATCGACGCCGAACTGCTTGAGGACCCGGGCTTGCATCGCACACTGCTGGGTGACGGCGTCGGCTCCATGGTCGGTGCGCTCTTCGGCGGCTGCCCCACTACGACTTACGGCGAGTCCGTCGGCTGCGTGGC
>JAFYDS010000228.1 GCA_017544665.1 Clostridia bacterium
AAAGCCGGTCGGGCTCGGCGCAAAGCGCGTTACGCGCGCGCCCTCTTTCAGTTCGCGCGGCGGAAAGCGGCGTTCGAGATCGTCCACCGTTTCCGTTACATCCGGAAACAGCAGCGCCGCAAGCTGTTGATACTCTGTCAAATGATCACCTTCAAATGAGCCTGTTGCTCCATAATGATAGTATATTATCTCAAATTTTCCTTAAAAACGCAATAGATAAAACAGATTTTTTGAAAATATTGCGCTTCACGCGCGGCGGTTCTCTTGCATTTTCCCGCCGCGATGTGCTATACTAAAGTGAAAAATCGAGATGAAAGAGGTTGAAGTCATGCAATTCCCGCAGTTTTTACCGCCGGATTTCAACAAAGAACCGTTTTTGTCCGCGCCGGACGTCAGCACCGAACCGGCGGGCGACGGCTATCTGCCCGAGCAGTTTTACGCCACGACGATCTACCCGGAATATTTCAAGATAAACGGCGAATGGAAGCTGCTGCGGCAAAGCCGGATGGACTGCGCCGTTGTGATTCAGGACGGCGTGCCGGTCGTGACCGAGCCGCGGCGCGTCCAGAAGGGCGACGCGGTCGTCGTCGGACGCAAAGACGACGGCTCGACGGGCGTCTATGTCCACGCGGACTGCTTCTCTTCCGAGGAGGAGAAGGGCGGCAGCTCCACGTTCGCGTTCCGTACCGGCCAGTCGCGCGAGACCTCGTTTTCGCGGGAGTACGACCAGCTCTATGACATTCTGCGCCACGACCGCGACCACGGCTATATCGTCTGGGTGCTCGGTCCCGCCTGCGTCTTCGATAACGACAGCCGCAGCGCGATGGCAAAGCTGATCGAGCGCGGCTACTGCGACTGCCTTTTCGCGGGCAACGCCCTCGCGACGCACGACCTCGAGGCGGCGCTGTTCCACACCGGGCTCGGGCAGGACATCTACACCAAAAAGCTGATCGAAAACGGACACTACCACCATCTGCACACGATCAACCTCGTCCGCAAGGCCGGCTCGATCGCGCAGTTTTTACAGGACTACGACCTGCACACGGGCGTCATGCACGCGCTGACGACGAAGAATATTCCCTATGTGCTCGCCGGCTCGATCCGCGATGACGGACCGCTGCCCGAGGTGATCCCCAATGTTTATGAAGCGCAGAACGCGATGCGCGCCCACACGCGCAAGGCGACGACGGTGATCTGTCTCGCGACGCAGCTGCACACGATCGCCACGGGCAACATGACCCCCGCCTACTGCGAAACGGACGGCGTGATCCGTCCGGTGTATATCTACTCCGTGGATATCTCCGAATTTGCCGTCAACAAGCTGCACGACCGCGGTTCCCTGTCGGTCAAGGGGCTTGTCACGAATATCCAGGACTTCCTGGTACATCTCGAAAGGAATCTGTAACCGATGGATGAAACAAAAACAACGCAAAAGAATGACGCGGAACTCGGCTTATCCCTGAATAAGAAGACCATGCTGGCCATCACGCTCGTGCTGGTCGCCATTCTCGTGTTCGTCGGCGTATTGACGCAGGTGCTGCAGCGCGGCGAATATGACATGACCACGATCGACGGTCACGAAGCGATCGTGAACGGGACCTATCACGAGATGGATTACAAGATGGAGATCTGGAAGATCGCCCTGTCGCCGATCCTTTGCTTTACCAGCAGTCAGGCGACCACAGGCATCGCGATCATCCTCATCATCTTCTTCATCGGCGGCTCGTTCCTGATCTTGGACAAGGTCGGCGTGCTGCAGTATATCATGGCGTCGCTGATCCACCGGTTCCGGAACCGCAAGTATCTGCTGATGGCGATCGTGATCTTCGTCTGCATGGCGCTGTCTTCCACGGCGGGTATCCTCGAAGAATCGCTGACGCTGGTACCGATCGCCGTTGCCGTCGCGCTGGCGCTCGGGTGGGACTCGCTGGTCGGCCTCGGGATCAGTCTCGTCGCCGTGGCGTGGGGCTTCACGGCCGCCACGTTCAACCCGTTCAACGTCGTCACGGTCCAGAAGCTGGCGGGGCTGCCGGTGTTCTCCGGCTTGTGGCTGCGTCTGCTGGTCTTTATCGGCGTTTACGCGATCTTGTTCCTCTTCCTGTTCCTCTATGCCAGACGGATCGAAAAGCACCCCGAGCGCTCGATCGTCTATGAAAGCGACCGCGCGCTGCACGAAAAATACACCATCAGCGATATCGACACGGTGCTGGCAAATCATACCGTACGCAAGGGCATGCGCGCGTTCCTCATCTGCATGGGGCTCGATATGCTGTTCATCCTGTTCGACTTTGTCTTCTCGCTCGGCGGGATGCTGTCGCTGCCCGCGATGGCGATCCTCTTCACGACGGGCGCGCTGCTCGCCGGCTATTTCACCGGGCTGCGCGGCAAGGCGCTGTTCAAGAGCTTTTTGCAGGGCGCGAAGACGATCGCCCCGGCGATCCCGCTGATCGTGTTCGTTCTCGCGATCTCCTACATCCTCAACGAGGGCAAGATCATGCACACGATCTTGTTCCACGTCTATAACGTGATGGAGGGGCTGTCCCCGTTCACGGCGATCCTGCTGCTGTTCGGCGTGATCGCGCTGCTCGAGTTCTTCATCGGCTCCGGCACGGCGAAGGCGTTTCTGATTATGCCGCTCGTGGCGCCGCTGAGCGACCTTGTCGGCATCACACGTCAAAGCGTCGTCACGACGTTCTGTCTCGCGGACGGCTTCACCAATCTGCTCTACCCGACGAGCGGGATCATGATCATCGCGATCGGTCTCGTCGGCGTCTCCTACGGAAAGTGGCTGCGCTGGTCGTGGAAGCTGTTCCTCGCGGAGTTCGCGCTGTCGGCGCTCGTCATGCTCGGCATGGTCGCGATACATTATCAGTGAAAAAAGCCGCCTGAAGGCGGCTTTTTTCAGCGGTTAGCAGTTAGCTGTTAGCGGTTAGTATCGCGAGAAAAAAGAGGTTATGACAGCAGCCAACTGCCCGCGTTTCATAGACGAAAAAGCGCCCTGCGGGGCGCTTTTGCTAACTGCTAACTGCTAACAGCTAACAGCTCCACCTACGCTGCCCGATCCAACAGCTTCTCCCCTGCCTTCCGTCTGGCGCGGCGCAGGGCGTGGACGTTCAGGCTCAAGAGCAGCACGAACACTGCACAAAGGGAAATCAGCAGCGTTCTCCCCTGCGGCAGCACAAAGCACAGCAGGGCGAACAGCACCGCCGCCGCGGCGCAGAGGGCGCACGCAAGTTTCAAAGTCAAAAGCGGTCGTTTCATCTTATCGCTTCCTTTCTTCTTTTATGGTTCGAGTATAGCGCCCGATCGTTTCCTTCCTGTGGCAAAAGCGCAACCTTTTTGAAAACGAAATATGATCCGACTGTGAACGGCTATTCCCCTTTCAGTATGCGCGATTGTGGAAAAACCATACCATTAAGTACTCGATGATTCATTCGGCGTGTACTTAACGCTTGACAAACCGGAAAACGCGGCGTATAATAACCTTAAACAGTTCGATGGCTAACAGTTCGTTCGCGGACAGTTCGCTGCCGAACAACAAAGCGAAAGAAGGGATCCCATGCCGCAAAAGGACTATATTGCCTTTGAGCTGCACAAGACCTCGCGCTGTATCAAACGCTATCTCGACCGGCAGACGCAAAAAAGCTGCGCAGACGGGCTGACCGGCACCCACGGGTGGGCGATCGCCTATTTCTACGACCACCGGGATGAGGACGTCTTTCAGCGCGATTTTGAAAAGGCGTGCAACATCCGCCGCTCGACGGCGACGAGCATCTTGCAGCTGATGGAAAAAAACGGGCTGATCGTGCGCGAGAGCGTCCCCTACGACGCCCGGCTCAAAAAGATCACCCTGACCGAAAAGGCGCTGTTATTGCACCGGCAGATCGACACGGCGTTCGACGAGCTGGAAGACAAGCTGCGCGCCAGTTTGAACGAGCGGGAGCTTTCTTGCTTCTTCTCGGTATTGCAAAAGATTCAAAAGGAGGTGGACGTCGATGATCAAACGGCTCAGCCGGTGCGTCCGTGAATATAAACGCGCGTCGATCCTGACGCCGCTGTTCGTCTCGCTCGAAGTCGTGATGGAAGTGCTGATCCCCTATTACATGGGCAAGCTCCTCGACCTCGGCGTGACCGTCGGCGATATGTCTTATATCCTGAAATCGGGCGGCATTCTCGTCGTCTTCTGTGTGCTGTCGCTGACCTTCGGCGTGCTCTCGGGCAAAAACGCCGCCACGGCGTCGGCGGGCTTCGCGCGCAATCTCCGCCACGATATGTTCTACAACGTACAAAGTTATTCGTTCTCCAACATCGACCGCTTTTCGGTGGCGTCGCTCGTCACGCGGCTGACGACGGACGTGACAAACTTACAGAACGCCTATCAGATGATCATCCGCATCGCGGTGCGCTCGCCGATGATGCTGGTCTTTTCGCTCGTAATGGCGTTCCGCGTCAACCACCGGCTGTCGCTGATCTTCCTGTGTGTACTGCCGCTGCTGGCGCTGGGCCTCGCGCTGATCGTCCGCAACGCGCACCCGATCTTTGAGCGCGTGTTCAAAACCTACGACGTGCTCAACCGCGTCGTCTCGGAAAACCTCCACGGCATCCGCGTGGTGAAGGCGTTCGTCCGCGAAAAGCACGAGACCGAAAAGTTCAACACCGTCTCGGAAAAGATCTACAAAGACTTCGTCTCGGCGGAAAAGCTGCTCGCGCTCAACGCGCCGCTGATGCAGTTTTCGTCCTACGCGACGATGCTGTTGATCTCGTGGTTCGGCGCGCATCTGATCTACGCGAGCGGCAACATCCCCGACCAGGGCATGACCACCGGCGACCTGGTGATCCTGATCTCCTATTCGATGCAGATCCTCTCCACATTGATGATGCTCTCGATGATCTTCGTCATGCTCACGCTTTCGAAGGCGTCGGCGCAGCGCATCTACGAGGTGCTGGACGAAACGAGCGACCTGCACAACCCCGCCCAGCCGGTTACACAAGTCGAGGACGGCAGCATCGTGTTCGACCACGTCAGCTTCTCCTACGCGGGCGACAAAGACAAGCTCTGTCTCAAGGACGCCTCGTTCCGGATCGAAAGCGGACAGACGGTCGGCATCCTCGGCGCGACGGGCGCGGGCAAATCGACGCTCGTGCAGCTGATCCCGCGGCTGTATGACGCGACCGAAGGGACGGTCACTGTCGGCGGCGTCGACGTCCGCGACTACGACCTCGACACCCTGCGCAGCAAGGTGGCGATGGTGCTGCAAAAGAACGTCCTGTTTTCCGGGACGATCAAAGAGAACCTCCGCTGGGGCAACGAAGACGCGACGGATGAAGAACTCGAGGAAGCCTGCCGGCTCGCGCAGGCGGACGAATTCATCCGCACCTTCCCGGACGGTTACGACACCCATATCGAACAGGGCGGCGCCAACGTCTCCGGCGGACAAAAGCAGAGACTCTGCATCGCGCGGTCCATTCTTCAGAAGCCGAAGATCCTGATCCTCGACGACTCCACCAGCGCGGTGGATACCAAGACCGACGCGCTGATCCGCCGCGCGTTCCGCCAGAGCATTCCCGACACGACCAAGATCATCATCGCCCAGCGCGTCTCCTCCGTGGAGCACGCGGACCAGATCATCGTCCTCGAAGACGGGCGGATCGACGCGATCGGGACGCACGAAACCCTGCTCGCGTCCAACAAGATCTACAAAGAAGTCTATGATTCCCAGACGAAGGGAGGCGCGCATTAATGGCACAGGCACAACCCAGACCGATGCCGCGCGGACAGAACTTCCGCGGCGTCCCGAAGCAAAAGGTCAAAAAAGGCACCGTCAAACGGCTG
Source organism: Clostridia bacterium (assembly GCA_017544665.1). Lineage (GTDB taxonomy): Bacteria > Bacillota > Clostridia > Oscillospirales > Acutalibacteraceae > UBA6857. The sequence continues at coordinate 5,834 of JAFYDS010000228.1, forward strand.
CTGCGTGAGATCACGCACGGCAACCTGCTGCGCCTGTCGCTCGTGGTACTCTGTATCGGCGTCACCGCGGCGGCGAGCGTCTCCGCTTCTCTCTTCCTCAAATCGCTGATCAACGACTATATCCTGCCCCTCGTACAGCGGCAGACGGGCGACTTCCGGCCGCTCTTCGGCGCGCTTTGCAAAATGGCGGCGATCTACCTTGCCGGCGTGCTCGCGGTCTATGTCCAGAACCGGACGATGGCTGTCGTCGCGCAGGGCGTCCTCAAGAAGATCCGCAACGAGATGTTCGCCCACATGCAGACGCTCCCGATCCGCTACTTTGACCGGCGGACCCACGGCGACGTGATGAGCCACTACACGAACGACGCCGACACCCTGCGCCAGATGATCTCGCAGACCGTTCCGCAGACGATCTCCTCGTTTGTAACGGTGGTCGCGGTGTTTATCTCGATGGTCGCGACCTCGTGGCATCTGACGATCTTCGTGATCCTCTTTATCGCGTTCATGTTCTTCGTCACGGGCAAGGTCGCCGGCCAGTCGGGCAAGTACTTTGTCAAGCAGCAAAAGGCGATCGGCGACGTCAACGGCTATATCGAAGAGATGATGAACGGCCAGAAAGTCGTCAAAGTCTTTTGCCGCGAAGAGCGGGTCAAGGCGGACTTCGACCAGAAAAACGAGGAGCTGTATGAGAACACGAAGCAGGCGAACCGCTTCGCCAACAACCTCGGGCCGATCAACAACAACCTCGGTCATCTCCAGTACGTCCTCGTCGCGATCCTCGGCGGCGTTCTCGCCACACGGGGCATCGGCGGGCTGAACCTCGGCGCGGTGGCGTCGTTCATGCAGCTCTCGCGGTCGTTTGTCATGCCGATCAACCAGTTCTCGCAGCAGCTCAACGCCGTCGTGATGGCGATGGCGGGCGCGGAGAGAATATTCGACCTGATGGACGAGCAGCCGGAACAGGACGACGGCTATGTGACGCTCGTCAACGCCGAAAAGAAAGACGGCGTCCTCACAGAGACCGACCGCCACACCGGTATGTGGGCGTGGAAGCACCCGCACGGCGACGGCACCGTGACCTATACGGAACTGAAAGGCGAAGTGCGGATGTTCGACGTGGACTTCGCCTATATCGAGGGCAAGACGGTCCTGCACAACATCAGCCTTTACGCGGAGCCGGGACAGAAGGTCGCCTTTGTCGGCGCGACGGGCGCGGGCAAGACGACGATCACGAACCTCATCAACCGCTTCTATGACATCGCGGACGGCAAGATCCGCTACGACGGGATCAACATCAACAAGATCAGGAAGAGCGACCTGCGCCGCTCGCTGGGGATCGTCTTACAGGACGTCAACCTGTTCACCGGCACGGTGAAGGAGAACATCCGCTACGGCAACCTCGACGCGACGGACGAGCAGATCATCGACGCGGCGAAGAAGGCGAACGCCCACGGCTTCATCTCCCGCCTGCCGGAGGGCTACGACACGATGCTGACGAGTAACGGCGCGAACCTCTCGCAGGGACAGAGACAATTGATTTCGATCGCGCGCGCCGCCGTCGCCGACCCGCCGGTGATGATCCTCGATGAAGCGACGTCCTCGATCGACACGCGCACCGAAGCGCTGGTCCAGAAGGGTATGGACGCGCTGATGAAGGGACGGACGGTCTTCGTGATCGCCCACCGCCTTTCCACCGTCCAGAACGCAGACGTCATCATGGTCCTCGACCACGGCCGCATCATCGAGCGCGGCACGCACGAGATGCTGATCGCGGAAGGCGGCACGTATGCGAAGCTGTATCAGGGCGCGTTTGAGCTCGAATAGTGCGCAGTGCACAGAAGCCGCCTTCGGGCGGCTTTTTCAGTGTGCAGTGTGCAGTGTGCAGTTGAATGCGAAATGACGCCGTAGCGCCGACCAATGGTCGGCTGTTATTATGCACACGTTTCGTAGTCGCCGCCTATCAGGCGGCTAAAACCGCCAACCGTCCGCACCCGTTCGGCTGCGTTTTGTGTGTTGTGTGTTGCGTTTTGCGTTTTGCGTATTGCGTTTTGCGTTTTGCGTAGCGCCGACCAATGGTCGGCTGCGTGCTGGGTGTTGCGTTTTGCGTGTTGCGTAGTCGCCGCCTATCAGGCGGCTAAAACGACCCATCCATCCTCGCCCCAGTCGGCTGATAGCCGACGACTACGGGTCACTGTTTGTTTAACGCGATGATTTCAATTGTTACCGTTACCAGCATGCGTTACCAGCGCGTTACCAGCTGGTTAAACTGTATTTTTATCATTTTCTTTTTAAAGTCTTTTTCTTCAAAAACAGGATAGCTGGTAACAGTAAGGTCTATAAACCCCATAACAGTGCGGTTTTCAGCGTCCCGGTTGCGTTACCAGCGCGTTACCGGCGCGTTACCAGCGTGTTACCAGTGCGTTACCAGCATTAACAATCCTGAGAATGCATTTCTGTTTGGCTGTCTGCTCTGATCCAACACCTCTGACTTCTGTATTCCCCTGCCGTGATACGGTCTTTCCCTCTCTTCCACCCCTCCATATTGTCCATCAGGGCGGCGATGAAATCGCTGTCATTCCGCTTCGGGTCGTCCTGTTTGCCCAGCGCCTCGTGCCACAGCTGCTTGATGCAGACCTGTGTCCCGGGGGCTTCTTTTTCGTTCAGGTAGCGCGTGATGTCGCCCACGCGGGGATCGTCGCGCAGGGCATCCGCCTGCTTTTCTTTGACGGCGCCGCGCAGCTCCGGCAGCACATAGGGCTGCAGTTTGCCCTCTTTGTAAAGCGCGTACGCCTCCGCCCAGCTTTGCTCAATATACGGCATCACGCCGTCCTTCGCCTCGTGCAGCCAGTCGCCGCCGATCGTCACCTCCACCGGAAAAAAGCGGCGGTTCCCCGTCCGGTCGCGCAGCGGACGCGGGTTGTTCGTCGTCCCGATGAAGATACAGCTGCGCGGAAAATCCTGCGCCAGCCGGTCATACGCGAGCCGGTAGCGGTCCGTCTGCCGCGTCGCGAACTGCTTGATCTCCTCCATCGACGCGTGGAACGCGTTCAGCTCGCCGAGCTCGACGATCCACTTGCCGCGCAGCTGTTCGCCGACCTTCTTTTCGTCGCGGATATCGCACAGCTCGGTGAACCAATCGTCGTCGAGCGCCAGAAACCGCGCCAGCGTACTCTTGCCGCTCCCCTGTCTGCCCGTCAGGATCACCACGCAGTCGGCTTTGCAGCCCGGGTGCATCAGCCGCGCCATCCCGCAGTGAAAGAGCAGCCGCCCCACCTCGCGCGTGTAGGGCGTCCGTTCGCTGCCCATGAGTTCCCCGAACAGTCCGCCGAGGCGGTGCATCCCGTCCCATTGGATCGCCGCGATCCGTTCGATGATCGGGTGATAGCTGAGTTCGTCCTTGACGACGTTCAGCGCGTGAAAAAAGTCGTCGCGGCTCTTGAGACGGTAGCACGTTTCGATATACGCGAGCGCGCGGCTCAAATCCTCGTCGGTCCACGCCTGTCCGTTCTCTTCAAAGCACCCCTTGAACGTGTTGTAGCGCAAAAGCCGAAAGCGCGCCGCTGTCCGCAGAATGATCGCATAGTTGCGGATCGTCGGACGGATTTTCCCCTTGGCGTCGGTTTCGAGCACCTCCTCGTCCAGTCCGCCGAACGCAGCCGGCTGATAGTGCGCCGCCGCGCCGACGGGACCGCCGTAGGCGGAGAGCTGAAAGAACAGGTCCTCCAGCAGTTTTTTGCGCAGAGACGGGTCTTTGACCCGCATCGCCCGCGCGACCATGCTGCCCATAAACAGCACGGGATCGTTCTCTTCCGCGATGTCCGGTTCGCGGTCGGGCGCCGTGTTTTGCGGTACGTTTTGCAACATACTTCCCCCTTATTCAGTGTGGAGGAAAAAAGTCCTCCCATAATAAGGCCCGACACGGCTTTTTTTCACGCTTTTTCTGCAACAAAAATGCAATTGTCACAGAATGTTTACATTTGAAGCGGCTAAGTACGGGTTTTGGGACAGGGATTGGGAAGTGTGCAGTGTGGAGTGTGCAGTGTGCAGTAGGGGCGACCCTGCGTGGTCGCCCGACAATGTGGAATTTGGAATGTGGAATTTGGAATGAAATGAAGAATTGACGGCATTCATGTTCGCGCGGCAATGTGGAATTTGGAATAAGGATGTTTAAATGTTTTTAACCAATATACTATCTTGATACAATGATTGCATGCTATGCTGATAAAAAAGGAGGTCTTTCCATGTATGATTTCGTCCACAAGACGCTTGCCCGTTTGATCGTGGCGTTCCTCGGCGTTGTGCTGCTGCTCCCCGGCGGCAAACGGCTGCAGCCGGAGATTCGCCTCTTGGAACCGGTGACGACCGAGAGCACTTATCTGCATTATGAAGTCTCCAACGAAGCCGGGTGGTATTTCAATGTGGAGTACTATACGCTGGAACGCGAGGAAAACGGCGAATGGCAGGATGTGCCGCTGAACGTCGGCCACGAAGAAACCGCCGTTGTTTTCTCGCCCGTGCCGCTGCTCAGCCTGGTGCGCCACGAACAGCCGTTCGAGAAATACATTCACTTCTCCTTCTCGCTCGGTCACCCGCCGGAGGCGGGACACTACCGGCTGCACGTAATGCAGGATTACTTTGACCCGGTGGAGCTCGCCGCGCTGGAATTCGACGTCACCGCAGCATAGCGTGATTGTTCACGAAACGTTAACATTTTCACTGTCTTTCTGTGACAAGCATTTGTTAAAATTTTTTATCGGATCTTTTAAATGATAAAAAACACACGGAGGGACAATCCATGACAGAATGTTGGTTCGACTATAAAACAGTGATCGTGTCCGGCGCTTCCAGCGGCATCGGCAAGGGGCTTGTGAAAAAGCTGATCGAAGACCACGGCTGCCGCGTGATCGGCATCGCGCGCAACGAAGCGAAGATGCGAAAGCTCGTGGAGGAACTCGGCGACAGACGGCGCTTCTTCTCCTATTTCCTCTTCGACGTTTCCGAAAAGGAAAACTGGGTCACGTTCGCAAACGCGCTCAAGGAGCAGCAGGTGCAGCCGGATCTGCTCGTCAACAACGCCGGCATTCTCCCGAAGTTCGACAAGTTTCTCAGCTATTCGCTTGAAGAGATCGACCGCGCGATGCAGATCAACTTCTATTCCTGCGTCTATTCGATGAACGCCCTGATGCCGATGCTGATGCAGTCGAAGGCGGCGGGCGTCGTCAATATCGCCTCGAGCGCGGCGCTGTGCTCCCTCGCGGGCACGAGCATCTACTCCGCCAGTAAAGCGGCGCTCAAGAGCCTGACCGAATCCGTCCGCGAGGAATGCCGCGGCCACTGCTATGTCGGTCTGGTCTGCCCGGGCTTCACCAAGACGGACATCTTCGCGAACCAGAACAAGGGCGATGAATCCGCCCTCAGCGAAAAGGCGCTGCAGATGGTCTCCTCCTCCTGCGACCGGATGGTCAGCAACATCATCAACGGCATCTGGAAAAAACGCGGCAACATGGTCTTCGGCATCGACGCAAGACTGATGAACGAGACGACAAAGGTGTTCGGGACGCTGATCCCGATGCTGTCGAGCTCCGTGATCCGGATGGCGAATCTCGAAATGTTCGGCGACGTCTTCGAAGACGAGGAGAACCTCCCCGCGAGCGAACCGCTGCATACCCAGCTGACGAAATATCTGCGCAAGTATATTCCATTCGGGAAGTAAGAAAAAGCCGCCTTCGGGCGGCTTTTTCAGCTGTTAGCAGTTAGCTGTTAGCTGTTAGCGTGCATAATCACACATTTCCGTTTTCAAACGCCGTCCGCGGGCGTTTTCTAACTGCTAACTGCTAACTGCTAACAGCTCATTTATCCTTTGATCTGGCAAAAACGCTCACCGCAAGACCGCACAACACCGCGGTCAGCGTGCCGACCGAGGCGGCGCTGAACGGCCCCTCCAATATCCCGCGCCAGCCGCGGGCGTCGATCGCTTCCTTTGTCCCTTTCACGAGCGCGTAGCCGAAGCCCGTGATCGGCACCGCCGCCCCCTCCCCCGCAAAGCGGGCGAACGGCCCGTAGAGCCCGACGGCGCCGAGCGCGACGCCGCAGACGACGAACAGCACCAGCACCTTTCCCGGCGTGAGCGCGGTCCGGTCGATCAGGATCTGCCCGACAAGGCAGATCGCGCCGCCGCAAAGGAACGCCTTTCCGACCGTGAGCAAGAGCGTCATCCGATCACCCGTCCGATCGCTTTTTTGAGCGCCTTCTTATTTTGCTTTCTTTGCAGCAGCAGACCCAGCGCCCCGCCGAAGCACAGCAGCAGCGTCAAAACGGTCAGCGCCTTTTTCAGTGTCCGCAGCCAGCTCGTCAGCTGCAGCAGCGCCGTCAGGCAGCGCAGCAGTTTCATCATCATGCTCTCTCCTCCGTTTCTCCCCGTTCCAATAAAACGGCGTGGGCGATGCCCGGTATCGTCTCTCCCTGCAGCGCCGAGGTAGCGGACAGCAGCGCGCCCGTCGCGACAAACAGCACCTTCCGGTAGCGGCCGCGGCGGATCTCGTCGAAGATATGCGAGCACAGCACGCTCGCGCTGCATCCGCAGCCGGAGCCGCCCGCGTGGACGTCCTGCCGTTCGCGGTCAAAGATCATTTTGCCGCAGTCGTTGTGGACAGCTGTCAGGTCGATGTCCTCCCGCCGCAGCAGCTCGAGCAGCAGCTCGCTCCCGATAAAGCCGAGGTCGCCGGTCAAAATCAGGTCGTAGTCCCCCGGTTTTGTGTTCGTATCGCGCAAAAAGTCCGCGATCGTCCGCGCCGCCGCAGGCGCCATCGCGGCGCCCATGTTCGCCCCGTCGGTGATCCCGAGGTCGGTGATCGTCCCGAACTGGACCGCCGTGATTTTCGGGTCGGTTTCGTCTCCGTTGGCGGCGAGGATCGCAGCGCCTGCCCCGGTCACGGTCCACTGCGCCGTCGGCGTTCTCTGTCCGCCGTATTCGAGGGGCTTCCGGAACTGCCGCTCCGCCGTACAGAAATGGGACCCCGTCGCCGCTGCCGCCAGCCGGCACGTGCCCGTCTCCACCGCCAAAGCCGCAACAGCGAGAGCCAGCGCCATCGTCGAACATGCGCCGTAGAGCCCACAAAAGGGCGCGCCGCTGTCTTCGAACGCGAACGACGACGCCGTACACTGGTTTTCAAGATCCCCCGCGCAGATCAGATCGAGGGCGGACGGAGGCAGTTTCGCCTTTTGCAGCGCGCAGCCGAGCGTCATCCGGAGCAGCGTCTGCTCCGCCTTCTCCCAGCCTTTTTCGCCGAAGGTCGTGTCCGCGAAGGTCCTGTCAAAGACGCTTTGCAGCGGTCCTTCGCTTTCTTTTTTGCCTGCCAGTCCCGCGTGCGCGATCACGCGCGGCGGACGGTCGAGGCGGATCGTCCGCGTTCCGATACGACTTGCCATTCAAGCACCTGCCTTTTTCAATAGGAAGTAAACCAGCCCGTACAGCGCGGCGCTGCCGCAGCCGAAGACGAGCACCGGTCCGGCGATCGAAAACATCTGCGCCGCCGTCCCGAGGACAAAGCCCTCGCGTTTGGCTTCCAGCGCGGGCGACACGACCGCATTGGCGAAGCCCGTGATCGGGACCGCCGTCCCCGCGCCCGCGTGCTTGGCGAGCTTGTCGAATAAGCCGAGCGCCGTCAATACCGCCGTCAGCACGATCAGCGCGATCATCACGACCGTTTTGCCAGTGTCTTCGTCGAGCCCCGCTGTTTGCAGCAGCGCCAGACCCAGCTGCGCGAGGGCGCAGATTCCCCCGCCGCAGAGAAACGCTTTTAGGCAGTCTGTTCCCAGCGGCGACGGCGGCGCCGTCTGTTTTACAAGTACCGCATATTCCTCTTTCGAGATTGCCAATCCCTCATCCCCTTTTTCCCTTATTCCTCTTCCCTTCTTCTATCATTGTTCACAAAAAATTAGGTTTTATTCCTTCCGCGCGCAGTTGACAAAACCCGCTTTGCCTATTACAATTGGTATGCAGAAAAAAACACCCCGAACGGAGGGATCTTTATGGCTGTTTTTCAACCGTTTTGCGCTGTTCGGCCGAAGCCGCAGTTCGCCCGTGACGTGGCGGCGCTGCCGTATGACGTCATGAACAGCGAGGAAGCGCGTGCTGCGGTCCAAAATAAGCCGCTGTCGTTTTTACACGTCGATAAGGCGGAGATCGACCTGCCGCGCGACGTTGACCCCTATGACGCGTGCGTCTATGAAAAAGCGCGCGACAATCTGAAAGCGCTTTCCGAGGGCGGCTATATGCTGCAGGACGAAACGCCGTGCTTCTATCTCTATCGCCAGATCATGGACGGCCGCAGTCAGACGGGGATCGTCGGCTGCGCGTCGATCGACGACTATCTGAACGACGTGATCAAAAAGCACGAGTTCACCCGTGCCGACAAGGAGGAGGACCGCGTCCGCCATGTAGATGTCTGCGACGCGAACACGGGCCCGATCTTTCTCGCCTATCGCGGCAGCGACGCCATCAGCAGCCTGACCGCACAGTGGCAGCAGACGCACGACCCGGTCTATGACTTCGTTTCGGACGACGGGATTGCGAACACCGTCTGGGTGATCGACGACAAAGCCGTCTGCGACCAGCTGCAATCTGCGTTCGCCGCGGCAGGGAACCTCTATATCGCGGACGGACACCACCGCTGCGCTTCGGCGGTCCGCGTCGGCAAAAAGCGGCGCGCCCAGTTCCCGGATTATGACGGCACGGAGGAATTCAACTACTTCCTCGCCGTCACCTTCCCGAAGGACGAGCTGGCGATCATGGACTACAACCGCGTGATCCGCGACCTCGGCGGCATGACGCCGGAAGAGCTGCTCGAAAAGCTCGGCGCAGCGTTCACGGTCGAGTCTGCGCCGTTCTCCCCCTACCGCCCCGAAGCGCGGCACACCTTCGGGCTGCTGCTCGACGGTACCTGGTACAAGCTGACGGCGAAAGACGGCACCTTTGACGAAAACGATCCGGTCGCGTCGCTCGACGTATCGATCCTCCAGACGAACTGCATCGCCCCGATCTTCGGCATCGAGGACCCGCGCACCGACAAGCGGATCGACTTTGTCGGCGGGATCCGCGGCCTCGGCGAACTGGAACGCCGGTGCAAGACGGACATGCGGCTGGCGTTCTCGATGTACCCCACGTCGCTCAACGAACTGATGGCGATCGCCGACGCCGGACGCGTGATGCCCCCGAAATCCACCTGGTTTGAACCGAAGCTGCTCAGCGGGCTGTTCATCCACAACCTGAAATGACCACGGAAAGGAACCTTGCTATGAAAAAAACAAAAGCTGCTTTGACGATCCTGCTTGCCGCGCTGTTTCTCCTCGCGGCGGTGACGCCCGCGTTTGCGGCGGAGGCGCTCCCGAAGGGCGCGATCCTCGTCACCAATTCCGACACGATCAAAGCCAACGATTTCACCATCATCGCGCACCGCGGTCTTTCCGCCTGCGCGCCGGAAAACACCCTCGCGGCGTTCAAGCTCGCCGGCCGCTGCGGCTGCGACGGCTGCGCGATCGACGTCCAGCCGACCCTCGATCAGCGCTGGGTCTGCTTCTCCGACCTGAACCTGAGCGCCTCGACCAACGGACTCGGTCTGATCAGCGCGATGACCTACGACCAGATCTCGGAATACCGGATCACCCGCGGCGGCAACATCGACCAGTACCCGGATGAAAAGGTCCCGACGCTCGAAGAGGCCGTGGCGATCTGTCAGCTTTACGGGATGAAGGTCGTTCTGACCGTCCGCAACGGCAGCGCCGACCAGCTCGATTCTCTGGTCGCCACGATGAAAGTGCTCGGCGTGATGAAGACCGCGACGGTCGTTTCCGCCAACACCGACATTCTCAAGAAGATCGTCGATAACGGCGGCCGCGCGGTGTATAACGCGACGCCGATGATCACCCACCTGAGCATCGAAACGGCGAAGAACAACAACTGCGTCGGTCTCGCGACCTCGACGGCCCTCCCCGGCGCGACGCTGATGGCGCGGATCACGAATAACGATCTCGAGCTGTATCCGTTCGGTATCGACTCGCTGCTTTACGCGGAGCATATGTACAACGCCGGCGTCAAGACGGTCGTTTCCGACTGCCTCGTCAAGCACACGCCCGACCCGGAAAACGTCGCCGCCAACGTGCTGACCGGCTTCACCCGCTTCTTCAACCAGATCCTCAACTTCTTCTCGAAGCTGTTCCGCCAGATGTCGATGCAGATGCTGTTCGAAGGTCTGAAGAGCTCCTTCGGGCTCGGCTGATAGGACGCAACGAAGGCTGCCTGCGGCAGCCTTTTTTTCAAGGAGATGATACGATGACCGTTCAACTGGACCCGCTGCACTACGCGCCGCTGTCGTTTAACTGTAAAGTTATAAACCTTTACACAATAGATGAAACCACCCTCGGGGTCGAACTGGACCGCACCGCCTTCTTTCCGGCGGGCGGCGGACAGTCCGGCGACCGCGGTACCCTCTTTCCGGTGGGGGATCCCCCTGCCGGTACCCCTGCGGACCCCGCCGGCTGTACTGTGGAAAATGTGGAAATCCGCCCGGAAGGGCTGCTTCACCTTGTGAAAAACACCGCGGAAAATGTGAAAAAGCTTGCGCCCAATACAGTTTTGCACGCGGAAATCGACCGCGACAAGCGTTTTTCCGACATCCAGCAGCATTCCGGCGAGCATATCCTCTCCGGCGTCGTCTGCGGCCGCTTCGGCTACACGAACGTCGGGTTTCACCTCTCCGATCAGGAGGTCACGGTCGATTTCGACGGGGTTTTGACAGAAAACGATATCTGTAAAGTAGAAAACCTTGTCAACGAAATCATCTGGGAGAACCGCCCGATCCGCGTCTTTTTCCCGACGGAAGCGGAGAAAGACAGCCTTTGCTACCGCAGCAAAAAGGAAGTGGAAGGACCGCTGCGCCTTGTGGAGATCGAAGGCGTCGATCTGTGCGCCTGCTGCGCCCCGCACGCCGAACGGACCGGGGAAGTCGGCGCTTTGCGGATCGTCAAAAGCGAAAAAAACAAAGGCGGCACCCGCCTCTGGATCCTCTGCGGCAAACGCGCGCTGCTCGACACGCGGCAAAAGCTCGACCAGAACAAACAGGTCAGCGCAATGCTTTCGGCAAAGCAGAGCGAGACCGCGCAGGCTGTCCGCCGCCTCAAGGAAGCCCACCTCGCGCTGGAGTATGAGCTGGTCGGGATGAAACGGCAGCTCCTGCAGTCGCAGGCGGACGCCGCCCCCGTGCAGGACGTTCAGTTCGCGGTCCTCGACGGGGACATGGACATGCTGCGGTTTTACGCCGATCGCCTCGCCAAAAAAGCGAACCGCTTCGCGTTCGTCTGCACCCCGGGCGAGGATAAGAAGTTCATCCTCCTGACGAAAACGAACGAAGACCTCCGGCCTGTGATGCAAGCCCTTCGTGACCGCTGCGGCGCCCGCGGCGGAGGACGTGACGGTGTGATGCAGGGTTCGCTTGCTGCGACAGAGGAGGAACTCCGGCAAGCGCTGGGCGTCTGACGCAAAACAAAGAAAAGCAGCTCCGAAGAGCTGCTTCTTTTTTGAGCAAAAACTATCTTCTGAAAACGCCGAAGATCTTGTCGAACAGGTTGCGGAAGAACGCGCCGATCTTCTGGAAAAAGTTCTGCGGCGCTTCGTCCTGCTGCTCCGCTGTAGTCGGTTCTGTCACGGGTTCGGTCGGGTCTGTCGGATTCGTCGGATCGGTTGGGTCGGTTGGGTTTGTCGGATCGGTAGGATTCGTTGGGTCAGTTGGGTCAGTGGGATCCGTCGGATCGGTTGGGTTCGTCGGGTCAGTGGGATCCATCGGATCGGTCTGTTCTGCCGAACGCAGTTCATAATACCCGCAGACGGTACAAAAACGAATCTGCACACCGTTTCCGTCTGCCTCAACAGGTATGAAGGTTTGCCATTTGCCGAAGGTGTGACCGCCTTCACAGATATATTCTGCATAGTTTTTACCGCAAAGACTGCATTTGTAATATACCTTGCAGCTGTTTTTTGTCACGTAACGGTCATATTCAACCCAGTCGTGGTTTCCTTGCAATACCTTGCTTTCTTGATATCCGCATACTGTGCAAACCCTTAATTCATAACCATCTTCGCAACCGTTGGGTTCCTGTCTTTGCCAATCGCCGAATGTATGCGGCTTTGAGGGCAGTTGCTCCCATTTTATCTCGCCGCAGATACTGCAATAAAACGACACGCCGCCCTTTTCACAATTGTTGTCACGATAGGATTCAATCCATGTATGTGTCCCCGGCTGTTCATTGCGCGTTTCGCGCCAGCCGCAAACGGTACATTCACGATATTCATAGCTGCCGTTGCAGCCTTCCGCCGCCTGAACCTGCCAGTCGCCATACGTGTGCCCGGTGATCGGTAACTGTTCGGTTTTGTATTCACCGCAAATGCTGCAGCGATATTCAACTGTGCCGCCCTCTTCGCAGTTACCCCAACGGTTACTGACCACGAAGACATGCTGTCCATACGTCGTTGCTTCATAATCCAACTGCTCTCCGCATACTGCACAAGTTGTCAAGCGGAACCCTTTCGTTCGGCACGTGCCTGCTTCTTCATGTATGACCGGCGTGTGTTCGTGGGTGTATTCGCCGAGGGAGACGAACGTACGGTCATACTTTTCGGCGTACGCCTGCGCTTCGGTGTTATCGTAACTGCAGATGGCCGCCGACGGACTGATTGCCGTTGCGCTATCGGCGATCGTGCATAGGCCGTTGAGAATCGTGATAGATTCGAGGTTCTTGCAACCGTAATAGGAATCAACGTAAACATATTCCCCATTGATCCATTGCTGCCCTGTTTGCTTCCAGCCATAAAACGCGTCCGGGCCGATGTAGCCGACCGTGATCGGCAGCGTCACGGTTTTGATCGACTGACAATTATAGAACGCATAGGCGTTGATTGTAGAAACGCCCTCCGGCACATTCACGGTTTCCAGCAGCTCGCCGTTCAGGTAGATATCGCCGCCGCCATGATAGCCCAGTGGGTTGGCACAACTGTTGCCGAAGCTGATTTTGCACCAAGCCATAAGGTCGCCGATGTCCACGCGGGAGAGACAATCGCAGCCGCCAAACGCATCGCTGCCGATACCCGTCACACTGTCCGGAATCGTCACGCTTGTGAGGCCGCAGTTGTAAAATGCACGGGAGCCGATACTCGTAACACCGGAACCGATCGTCACACTCGTCAGGTTCCAGCAATCGCAAAACGTATAGCTGCCGATACTCGTAACACTGGAGCCGATCGTCACGCTCTTGAGGGCGTAACAACTGAAAAACGCATACTCATCGATGCTCGTCACGCTGTCAGGGATCGTGATGCTCGTGAGGGCGTCGCAGTTATAAAACGTATTGTACTCGATACTCGTCACGCTGTCCGGGATCGTCACGGTCGGCAGTGCAGTACAGTTGTAGAACGCCCAACCACCGATGCTCGTCACGCTGTCAGGAATTGTCACACTCGTCAGCGATGTACAATCACGAAAGGCATTTTGACTGATGCTCGTCACGCCGTCCTTGATAACGACTTTCGTGATAGAACCGCGATACGGTCCCCACGCATAAGAGCCATAATATAGTGTAGAACCAGTCCAATCTTGAAAGTTCGGCATCTCCCCTTCGCCGTTGACCGTCAGCACACCCTTGTTGTCGAGCGTCCAGACGAGCTCTCTTGCCGTGCCGTAGATCGTGGCGTCGCCGTCCTCCGCCGCCGCCAGCGGCAGCGCGGTACAGACCAGCACGAGCGCCAGCAGCAGAGCCAGGAGCGCTTTTGTTCGTTTCATCCTCATTTCCTCCTTCAGATGTTGATGCGCTTTCACTCTAACATATTTTAAATGAAAAAGCAAGGGAATAGAAAGAAAAAGCGTCTGAAAAGCCCTCCCCGCTGCGCAGAAAGCGCAGCTATATGGGGAGGGTGGCATCGTGCGCAGCACGATGACGGGAGAGGTCAGCCGACTGGGGCGCGGGTGGTTTGGGCAGGTTTAGCCGGCTGATAGCCGGCGACTACAGCTCAACGCAAATGCGTTGCAAAGGCAAGTTTCAAACCTCTTCAGTCACGCGCTTTTGATACTTCGGCTTTACCGGAAAGCGGTGAGCGCGTGACAGCTTGTCTTCGCTTCCGCTTCGGTCGGCGCTTCAAAAGGCTGGCGCCTTTTGAGGTCTCCACCGGAGACCCGCGCCCCGCCTTCGGGGAAGCTAAGGACTGCCGTCGCGGCAACCCGCTCTCCGCCGCGACCTGCCTCTTCCGCGTCACTGTGCACTGCGGGTCGCCACACAGGACGACCCCTACAAATAAAAAACGCCCCGCAGGGCGTTTTTTTATTCATACAACGGATACGCGGCGCACAGGGCGTCAACTTCGTCCCGGATGTAGGTCTTCTTCGCGTCGAAGTCGGTCGCGGCGAGGGCGATCAGAGACGCGATCTTGTCCATGTCGGCTTCGTTCATGCCGCGCGTGGTGACCGCCGCGGTGCCGAGCCGGAGACCGGAGGTGACGAACGGCTTTTCCGGGTCGTTCGGAATCGCGTTTTTGTTCGTCGTGATCTCCACTTCGTCGAGCCGGCGTTCGAGCTCTTTGCCGGTGAGGCCGACCGACCGCAGGTCAAGGAGACTCAGGTGGTTGTCCGTGCCGCCGGAAACAAGATCGATGCCTCGGCTGACAAGCCCGTTCGCGAGCGCCTTGCTGTTCTTGACAATCTGTTCGCCGTAGGCCTTGAAGGAGGGCTTGAGCGCCTCGCCGAAGCAGACGGCTTTCGCGGCGATGATGTGCATCAGCGGGCCGCCCTGGTTGCCCGGGAAGATCGCTTTGTTGATCGCGGGCCCGTACTCGGCTTTCGAAAGGATCAGCCCGCCGCGCGGACCGCGCAGCGTCTTGTGGGTCGTCGTGGTGACGATGTCCGCGTAGGGCACGGGGTTCATGTGGACGCCCGCGACGACGAGACCGGCGATGTGCGCCATGTCGACCATGAAGAGCGCGCCGACTTCCTTCGCGATAGCGCTGATGCGCACGAAGTCGATCTCGCGCGGGTAGGCAGAAGCGCCCGCCACGATCAGCTTCGGGCGCTCTTTTTTCGCGCTTTCATAGAGCGCGTCGTAATCGAGGAAGCCGTTGGCGTCCACGCCGTAGGGGACAAAGTTGTAGGTCTTGCCGCTGGCGTTGACCTTGGCTCCGTGGGTCAGGTGACCGCCCTCCGCGAGCGACATGCCGAGCACGGTGTCACCCGGCTGGAGCACCGCGGCGTAAGCCGCCAGGTTCGCCTGCGAACCGGAGTGCGCCTGCACGTTGGCGAACTCGGCGCCGAAGAGCTGTTTGGCGCGTTCGATCGCGAGGGTCTCCACGATATCGACATATTCGCAGCCGCCGTAGTACCGCTTGCCGGGGTACCCTTCGGCGTATTTGTTGGTGAGCACGCTGCCCATCGCCGCCATCACGGCGGGGGAAACGATATTTTCAGAAGCGATCAGCTCCAGTTTGTGCCGCTGGCGGTTCAGCTCCAGCGCCATGGCGTCGCCGATTTCGGGGTCGGCGGCGCGGAGGTAGCCGATGACATCAAGAAGATCATTATACATAGGAAATCACGGTCCTTTCGATTAAGAGTGGCTAGCAGTTAGCTGTTAGCTGTTAGCATTTTCATTATTTGAAAGCTTGCTGGTAAGCGAGAAAAGCATTCTGCTGATTTCATCCAATAAAATCATGGTAGCATCATATAATTCTGACGAAACCGTTTCAAAATATCCAAGCCGCCGTGCAAGCAGTAGTTGTGTTTCCAGTTCTGCTCTGGAACCACGGGCAATACAAAGAAATTGTGAAAACTCCTTTTGCGATTGCCGTGCATGACCTTCAGCTATATTGGAAGGGATCGACACAGCCGCCCTTCGAATTTGATCCGATAGAGCATATGTTTCTTCTTTTGGCAAAGCTTTTACCAGCAGATAAACCTTTTCTGCAAGTTCCATTGACTTTTGCCAGACAATCAATTCTTTATAGCTCTTTGCCATAAATGTTGCTCCTTTTTCTAACTGCTAACAGCTAACTGCTAACAGCTGTCATCCGTGTCAGCGGATGACCTCCACGCCCATATAGTCACGCAAAACTTCCGGCACGGTCACGCTGCCGTCGGCGTTCTGGTAGTTCTCGAGAATCGCGGCGACCGTGCGGCCGATCGCGACGCCGGAACCGTTGAGGGTGTGGACCAGTTTCGCCTTGTCCTTCGCGTCGTCCTTGTAGCGGATCGACGCGCGGCGCGCCTGGAAGTCCTCGAAATCGGAGCAGGAGGAGATCTCCACATAGCGCCCGTAGGACGGCATCCACACCTCGAGGTCGTAGGTCTTCGCGGAGGAGAAACCGATGTCTCCGGTGGAGAGCGCCATCACGCGGTACGGCAGACCGAGCAGCTGCAGCACGCGCTCGGCGTCGTTCGTCAGCTTTTCAAGTTCCTGGTAGCTCTCTTCGGGCTTTGTGAACTTGACCAGCTCCACCTTGTTGAACTGGTGCTGGCGGATCAGACCTCTGGTGTCGCGTCCCGCAGAGCCCGCTTCGGCGCGGAAGCACGCGGAATAGGCGCAATAGCAAAGCGGTAATTTGCTGCCGTCGAGGATCTCGTCGCGGTGCATGTTCGTCACGGGCACCTCGGCGGTCGGGATCAGGAAGTAGTCGTTCGTCAGTTTGAACGCGTCCTCCTCAAACTTCGGCAGCTGACCCGTGCCCGTCATCGAGGCGCGGTTGACCATGAACGGCGGAAATACTTCGGTATAGCCGTGTGCGGTGTGCGTGTTGAGGAAGAAGTTGATGACGGACCGCTCGAGCCGGGCGCCGAGCCCTTTATAGAAATGGAAGCGCGCGCCGGTGACCTTTGCGGCGGTCTCCGGGTCGAGGATGCCGAGGTCGGCGCCGATGTCCCAGTGGGCTTTCGCGTCGAAGTCGAACGATCTCGGTTCGCCCCAGCGGCGGATCTCGACGTTTTCGCTGTCGTCCTTGCCGACCGGCGTCGTGTCGCTCGGAATGTTCGGGATCTCCAGCAGCAGCGCGCGCTGTTTTTGTTCGAGCGCGTTCAGCTCGTCTTCGTCGGCCTTGATCGCTTCCTTGACCTTGTTCATTTTCTGCATGATCTCGCTGATGTCGCCGCCGCTCTTTTTGATCTGCGGGATCAGCTTGCTTGCGTTGTTCTGCTCCGCTTTCAGCCCGTCGCGCTTGCTTGCCAGTTCACGGCGCTTCTGGTCGATGGCGATGATTTCATCGACAACGGCGTCCATGTCCTTGTTGCGCGTTTTCATTGCGCGCTTGACGCGGTCGGGATCTTCGCGGATCAGTCGGATGTCTAACATGATAATGGATCTCCTTCCATTGGTTATTTATCAAATAATTGCAGCAGCTTGCCGAGGTCCTCTTTGCCGAAGAACTCGATCTCGACGGTGCCCTTGCCGCCGGAGGACAGGTACACCTTCGCGGTGCGGCCGAGCGCCTCGCTGAACGCGAGCTCCGCTTCGTCATAGAAGGTGTCGCGCTTTTTGACGCGCTTTTCGCGTCTCGGCTGGTCCTGCGACGCGAGCTTCACCATCCGCTCCGTTTCGCGGACGGAAAGCCCCTTTTCCACCACCTGCTTCGCCAGCGGCTCGATCATGTCGCTTTGCGGCAGGCCGAGCAGGGCGCGGGCGTGTCCGGCGGAGAGAGACCCGCTCTCCACCATCTCCAATACGCTTTCCGGCAGCAGCAGCAGCCGCATGGCGTTCGCCACGGCGGGGCGGGATTTCCCGACCCGTTTCGCCGCCTGCTCCTGCGTGAGCGCGTAGGTCTCCATCAAGAGCTGATAGCCGCGGGCTTCTTCAATCGGGTTCAGGTCTTCGCGCTGCAGATTTTCCACCAGGGAAAGCTCCATCGCTTCGCTGTCGCTCATTTCGCGGATCACGACCTGCACTTCGGAAAGCCCCGCCATCCGGCTTGCGCGCCAGCGGCGTTCGCCGGCGATCAGCTGATAGCTGCCGTCGGTCATCGGGCGTACCAGCAGCGGCTGGATCACGCCGTGTTCGGCGATGCTCTGCGCCAGCTCCGAGAGCGCCTGTTCGTCAAAGGTTTTGCGCGGCTGGTCGCGGTTCGGTTCAATCTCATTGATGCCGAGCTTGACGCTGCCGCCGGTGCTCTCGTCGATCGCGTTGTCGAAAAACAGCGCGTCAAGGCCCTTGCCGAGTCCGCTTTTCTTTTTGTTGGGTGCCAAGAAAATCACCTCTCGTTTTCTAATTCGGAATTCGGAATGCGGAATGCGGAATTGTGGTCGCGGATAACGCAGCTTCCATCCAATTCGGTTCACCGCGAAAGCTGTGCTGACACAGCGGCATAGTTGCGATTATATCCGCTGAACCATTTCATTAAATCAAACGTTGTAACCGCCCAGCGAATTTGTTTCTTCCTTATTTTGGCGCATCGCCGCAGGCGGCGCCCCTTAATTCCGAATTCCTAATTCCGAATTAAGTTCTGCTTACTTTCCGTTCTTCTTCAAAAACTCCTGGGCCAGCGCGTCATACGCCTGCGCGCCGCGCGAGGACTTGTCGTAGTACCAGACCGGCTGCCCGTAGGACGGCGCTTCGGACAAGCGCACATTGCGCGGGATCACCGACGCATAGACCTTCTGCGGGAAAAACCGCTTGACTTCCGAGACCACCTGCTGGGTCAGATTCAGCCGCCCGTCGTACATCGTCAGCAGCACGCCTTCGAGCTCAAGCAGCGGGTTGTAGCGGCGCTTGATCTGGCGGATCGTCCCCATCAGCTGGGAAAGCCCTTCGAGCGCGTAGTATTCGCACTGGATCGGGACAAGCACCGTATCGACGGCGCACAGCGCATTGAGCGTGATCAGTCCGAGCGACGGCGGGCAATCGAGGAAGATGAAGTCGTAGTCCGCCTTGAGCGGTGCGATCGCCCGGCGCAGCCGCGTTTCGCGGTTGTCGAGCATCGAGATCTCCAGCTCCGCGCCCGCGAGGTTGATATTCGCCGGGAGCAGATCGAGCCCCGCAAAGCCGGTGGAAAGCCGGATCTCTTCGGCAGAGGCTTCGCCGATCAGCATATCGTAGGTCGATTTCTGCACATCGCGCTTGTTGACGCCGAGCCCGCTTGTCGCGTTGCCCTGCGGATCGATATCGCAAAGCAGCACGCGATAGCCGTGCGCGCCCACGCAGGCAGCCAGATTGACCGCGCTGGTGGTTTTGCCCACGCCGCCCTTCTGGTTGACGATCGCAATTGTTCTGCCCATGAGATCATCCTTTCCATATAGATTAACTGATATAGTATAACATAGAAAAGAGAAATTGAAAGAGGTTGCCGTAAATTTTTTGGGATGAGACGGAAAAAGCGCGCGTCTTGTCCGATTTTGTTTCGTATTTTGAAATTTAAATTAGAATTTTTAAAGAAACCCTTGCAAAACGCCGGAAAGCCATGTATAATGATAAAGTGATTTTATTATAGAGAAAAATTGCCCTTTTTTCATGAAAAACCGGCAAAAGAAGCGGAATACCGGAAAGAGAGGAAGAAAACGTGACAGCGGATCTACATTGCCACACCAAACTATCCGACGGCGCAATGGGCATCGACGACCTGTTGGTGCTTGCGAAGCGAAGCGGCCTGACCACCATCGCAATCACAGACCACGACTGCCTGGCCGGCACCGTGCGCGCAAAGATCATCGGCGAGCGTTACGGCATCACGGTCATCCCCGCGGTGGAACTGTCGTGCACAGATCAGAAGCGCGGTAAAAAGGCGCATCTGCTTTGCTATTACCCGGACAAGCCGGAACGCCTGGAAGGGCTTTGCCGGCGTAATTCCGTTTTGCGCAAAAACAACAACCGCCTGATGGCGCTCAAGGTCGCGCAGCGTTTTCCGGTCACGCCGGACTTCATCGTCAAATGCGCGAGCGGTTCGACCAATCTGTATAAGCAGCACATCATGCGCGCGCTGTTGGAGGCGGGCTACACCACGACGATCTACGGCGAGCTGTACGATCAGCTGTTCGGCAGACCCGCGCCCGAGGGCGTGCTGATTCCGACGATCTATCCGACGCCGCAGGAAACGCTCGAGGAGATCCATGCCGCGGGCGGCATCGCCGTTCTGGCGCACCCGGGACAGTACGACAACTTCGAACTGCTGGACGAGCTGATCGAGCTGGGGCTCGACGGCGTGGAAGTCTGGCACCCTGCCAACACCCCTGAGCAGCAGGAGCTGCTGAAGAAGACCGCAAAGAACCACAAGCTCTGCATGACCGGCGGCACCGATTTTCACGGCGCCTACAACGTCACCCCGATCCGCCTGGGCGATTACGGTCCCGACGAAGAGGCCGTCGCCGCGCTGGCAAGCTACAAGGCCAAGCAGCGCCGCAAGCAAAAGAAACTCGAAGCCATGGCTGCGGCGGAAAAATAACGAGACAAAGGAGGGCGGTTTCATGCCCGACAACGACGTCAAGATCTATATGAGCAAGGCGCAGCGCCTCGGCGTGCAGGTCAATCTCTCGTCCGACTTTGAGGCGATCAACCAGAACCGCGCCAACGGCAATCTCCAAAAAGCCCACGAACTCGGCAACCGGCTCGCGACCCTGACCCCCTCGTTCGATTCCGACGGGCTGCAGGTCAACCTCAAGGATGTGCTTCCGCAGAAATATCTTTCGCAGGACATCCTTTACCAGATCAAGGTGCTGCTCGTTTTCGAGGCGGAGGCGCTCTTGCAGCTGGAGATCCCGCAGAACGCGCTCGCGACGACCGCGATCAATTCGCTGCATGACGCGCTGCGCGAGAACGCCCCTGCGTTCCACAAGAACATCAGCGACGGCGCGGCGTTCACCTTCTACTACCTCGCCGTGAAAAAAGGCGGCGACGTCTCGCAGCGGATCGGCGAAGCGTTCGCGATGCTTTGCAGCGTCAAGAACAACGAGGGCTTCATCGAAGCCGGCAAGACGGTCTGGAACCTCGCGGCGGACATCATCGAGCGCGAGATCAAAAAAGCGGACTTCGTTCTGTAACACCACAAAAAGACGGACAGCGAACATCAAATTGTTCGCTGTTTTGCTCAAACAGGGAGGAAGAGAGCAATATGAAAATCAAAGACATTATCGACATCCTGGACGCGGAGATCATGTGCCGCGACGATCTGCTCGAGCAGGAGCTGCATACCGCCTGCGGCAGCGACATGATGAGCGACGTGCTCGCCTTTGTCAAGGAGCAGGCTGTTCTGCTGACCGGGCTTGTGAACCCGCAGGTCGTCCGCACGGCAGAAATGATGGATATGCACTGTATCGTCTTTGTGCGCGGCAAGCGTCCGCGTCTGGATATGATCGAACTGGCGGAGGACCGCGATATGGTGATGCTCTGCACCAATCTCGAAATGTTCACCGCCTGCGGAAAGCTCTATGAAGCCGGCCTGAGAGGAGGCAGCGGCAAATAATGGAGTCGATCAAACTGCATTACGACGTTTCCGCCGACGATTTCACCCGCGCGGGCGCCGCTTCCGGCGACGTCAAGCGGACGCTCAAACAGCTCGGCGTCTCCCCCGCCACCACACGCAACGTCGCCGTGGCGATGTATGAGGGGGAGATCAACATGGTCATCCACGCGGGCGGCGGAGAGATCGACGTCGAGATCACGGAGGACGCGATCCATATGGTGCTCGCCGACCACGGTCCCGGCATCGAAAACGTGGAGCTCGCCATGAAGGAGGGCTACTCCACCGCGCCCGACAACATCCGCTGTCTCGGCTTCGGCGCCGGCATGGGTCTGCCGAACATCAAGAAATATTCCGACGAGTTCAGGCTGGAAACCGCCCTCGGCGTCGGGACGACGCTGTATCTGACCGTTTACATGAAATAAAAGCACACGCAAAGTGTACAGTGTGCAGTTTGCAGTGTGCAGTTGGGTTACACCAACGTGGCTTGCGAACGCCAGATTTCAAAGCATAACTACACACTGCACACTCCACACTACACACCTATTCCCCTATTCCCTTTTCAAAGGTGATTTACATGGAAAACATCTACCACTCCGTGCGGCTCGACGACGAAAAGTGTCAGGGCTGCACCAACTGTATCAAACGCTGCCCCACACAGGCGATCCGCGTGCGGGGCAAAAAGGCGTATATCATCTCCGACCGCTGCATCGACTGCGGCGAGTGCATCCGCGTCTGTCCGCACCACGCAAAGTACGCGACGACCGACCATTTCAATGAGATCCTCAAGTATAAATACCGTATTGCGCTGCCGGCGCCTTCTCTCTACGGCCAGTTCAACAACCTCGACAACGTGGACTATGTGCTGACCGGTCTCAGAAAGATGGGCTTCGACGACGTCGTCGAGGTGTCGAAGGGCGCGGAATTCATCAGCGACGCCACGCGCAAGATGCTGGAACTCGGCGTACTCAAAAAGCCCGTCATCTCCTCGGCGTGTCCGGCGGTGCTGCGGCTGATCTGCACGCGGTTTCCGAACCTGATCGGCAACATCCTCCCGCTGTTGACGCCGATGGACTTCACGGCGCGTCTCGCCCGCGAGCAGGCGAAGCAGAAGACCGGCCTGTCCGACGAGGACATCGGCATCTTCTTCATCTCCCCCTGCCCCGCCAAGCAGACCGCGATCAAGAATCCGCTGTGCTACGACGATCAGCCGATCAACGGCGCGTTCGCGATGAAGGACATCTACCCCGTACTGCTCCAGACGATGGATAAGCTCCAGCCGGCGGACGTCGAACCGCTGAACGATTCCGGCATCATCGGCGTCGGCTGGGCGAGCAGCGGCGGCGAAGCCGCGGGTCTCCTCAAAGAGCGCTATCTCGCCGCGGACGGGATTGAAAACATCATCAACGTCCTCGAAGAACTTGAAGACGAAAAGCTCAACGACCTCGATTTCATCGAGCTCAACTGCTGCACCGGCGGCTGCGTCGGCGGCGTGCTGACCGTCGAAAACCCCTACGTCGCCAAGGCGCGGATCCAGAGATTACGCAAGTTCATGCCCGTGTCGTGCAACAGTCTGCCGAAGGAATTCAATCTGGACGCCGCCGGCTGGACGAAGGAATTGCAGCCCTCGCCCGCGATGAAGCTCGCGGACAACGTCCTCAAGGCGATGCGGCTGATGACCGAACTCAAGGAGATCGAACAGTCGCTGCCGGGGCTCGACTGCGGGATCTGCGGCGCGCCCTCGTGCCGCGCGCTGGCGGACGATATCGTCCGCGGCTACGCCGAAAAGAGCGACTGCGTCTTTTCCGCGCTGCGCAGCAAGGGCGACGACAGCTGGATCCCGGCGCCGTTCCGCGCCGACGTCCGCACGCACACGCACTCGACGGACGATTACGCCCACGATTTTGAGCGCGCGTTTTTGCAGCAGCAGGACGACCAAACCAAACCGGAGGAATAATCAGATGACCGTACAGACTTTATGCGACGAACTCGGCTGGACGATCCTGACCGAAGGCGATCTGACGAAACCGGTCACGGGCTGCTATTGCGGCGATTTGCTGTCGTGGGTCATGAGCAAGGCACAGGACGGCGACTGCTGGCTGACCGTGATGGGCAACATCAACGCCGTCGCCGTGGCGGTGCTCACCGACTGCGCGTGTATTGTGCTCACCGAGCACGCCGCGCTCGACGACGACGCGAAAGCCCGCGCCGAACTGCAGGGCGTCACGATCCTGACGACGGACATGAACGCCTATCAGGCGGCAATCGCGCTCCATGAGAGGCTGGCAAAGTGAAGCTGTATTACGATCTGCACCTGCATTCGTGTCTGTCCCCCTGCGGCGACAACGAGATGACGCCGTTCAATCTCGTCAACACGATGAAGGTGTTCGGCTACGATCTGATCGCACTGACCGACCATAACAGCTGCCGCAACTGCCGCGCCGCGATGCAGGCAGGCAAAGCCGCCGGGATCAC
Source organism: Clostridia bacterium (assembly GCA_017544665.1). GTDB lineage: Bacteria > Bacillota > Clostridia > Oscillospirales > Acutalibacteraceae > UBA6857. The sequence continues at coordinate 29,769 of JAFYDS010000228.1, forward strand.
CGTGGTCCCGGGGATGGAGCTTTGCACGAGCGAAGAGATCCACGTGGTCTGCCTCTTTCCCGACGCCGACAGCGCCGAAGCGTTCAGCGCACTGGTGCGCGACAATATCCCGCCGGTCAACAACCGCCCGGAGATCTTCGGCGAACAACTGGTGATGGACGACGCCGACACGGTATTGGACAACGAGCCGCTGCTGCTCAACACGGCGAGCTATTTCAGCATCGACGAAGTGCCCGCGCTCGTCGCGCAGTACGGCGGGGCGTGTTTTCCGGCGCATATCGACCGCCACTCCTACAGCATCCTCTCCGCGCTCGGCGATTTCAGCGAAGATCTGCCCGTCGCGGCGTTCGAGCTGACGATGCAGGCGGACGAAGCACACTACCGCGACACGTACCCCGCGCTCAAAGACAAGCTGCTTTTGCGCGATTCCGACGCGCATTATCTCGAAAACATTCTGCTGCCGTCGCAGACGATCAACCTTACGGAAAACACGCCGCAGGCGCTGATCGAACGGCTGCGGCAGGGCATTTGACAACACACGAACCACCAAAGGAGTCTGCCATGCTGGAATGGATTCTCTCGTTTCTTTCGGCACAGGTCATCCCCGTCACGGTCCTCGCGGCCGGGTATTACTACAAGAACCGGGTGCCGAAGACAATGAAAACCGGCTACCGCACCGCGCGTTCGACCCGCAGCCGCGAATCGTGGGTCTTCGCCCACCGGATGCTCGGACGGCTTTGGCGCCCGCTCGGCTGGGTGCTGCTGACCGTGAGCTTCTTCGGCATGTTCGCGGTGCTGATCATCAACAAGGATGCGCTCGAAAAAGCGACAAGCGTACTCGCCATTGCACAGACGGTCGTGATGGTCGGCTCCCTGATCCCTGTCGAGCGCGCACTCAAACAAAACTTTGACGAAAACGGCTATCCGAACGACGCGGAGACCTGGGCGCAGTGCCGCGAGGAAGACGAAACTGACGAACCGAAGGAGTGAACCGTATGTCATACGCAGAAACCGCGCGCGACATTTTCATGGACGGCTACGGCTGCGCGCAGGCGGTGTTCGCCGCCTTTGCCCCGTTGACGGGTGTTGAAAAAGAACAGGCCCTGCGGCTCGCGATGGGCCTCGGCGGCGGCGTGGGACGGATGCGCGAAGTCTGCGGCGCGGTCTCCGGCGCGGCAATGGTACTCGGCGCGCTCTACGGCGGCGACGACGCCCGCGACAAAGCCTACGCCTACGCGAAGGTGCGGCAGTTTGCCGACGCGTTCAAAGAGAAGCACGGTTCGATCATCTGCCGCGAACTGCTGCAAAAGCGGATCGACGAGAAGGAATCCCCGCAGGCGAGCGACCGCGACGCACAGTTTTACGCCACCCGCCCCTGCGCGAGGCTGGTCTATGATGCGGCGCAGATCGTGGAGACGATGCTGCAGGAGGACGGAAAGCTTGCGTGAGTGTGCAGTGTGCAGTTTGCAGTGTGCAGTTGACAAACCGGAGCGTTTGGGGTATACTATATCGCAGTCGTCGCGCGGCTTTTCTCAGCCGCGGTTGCTGCCGCAGCAGCCTCTTCCACCACGCCCTGCGGGCGCGGTCCCCCTTCCCCAACGCGCCGTTGGCGCTGGAGACGGCTTTCAAGCGGCCCTCCGCAAAGCAAGCAGCTTACGGCTAGCAGCTTACGGCTAACGGCTAACTGCTAACAGCTTAAACTAGTCACTAACCACTAACTACTAGCCACTAAATATCGGGGTGTAGCGCAGTTGGTAGCGCGCTTGCTTTGGGAGCAAGATGCCGGGTGTTCGAGTCACCTCACTCCGACCAGGCAAAAAGCAGTCGAAAGACTGCTTTTTGCAATGATATCCGTTCCGTGCCGGAACGGATGATATATGCTTCGCACATGATATGCCCTTCGGGCATGATATACGCCTTCGGCGCATGAACGGAACAGATAGCATATCATGCAAACGCGAAGCGGCTGTATATCATGCGCGGCGTCAGCCGCGTTTATCATATCGCGCAGCGATATATCATTCATAAAAAGAGCCCTCAGCGGAGATTCCGTGAGGGCTTTTTGGTATTCTTCTTTTTCAGGTGATCTCAATCCACCATTCCGTCCGGTACTGCGCCCCGGGGTCAAGGAACAGCAGATCGGACTGCAGCGCCAGGTTTTCGACGATCCCCTCCCGGGACGGCAGCGAGGTCCACGGCTCAATGCATACGTAGGGCGCGTCGGTCTTCGGCTTGTGCCAGAAGCCGACATAGCGGAAGTCCGGGAAGGACACCGTGACGCTGCGGCGGCCCGTCTTTGCTTTGAGCGTGACGGCCTTTGCAGTGTGGTGCAGCACGATCGCGTCGTGGTCGAAAAGACTGTGGTCAAGGTCTATGCGTCTGCCGTCCTGCAGCACATAGCGTTCCTGCCCCGGGGTGACTGCGCCGGAATCGGCAAGCATGATCCGGTACGGATCAGCAGGCGCATCAAATTCCAGACAGTAGTCGGAAAACGCCAGACCGTCCTCCAGCGGGACGTTGAAGCCCGGATGTCCACCGACGGCAAAGAACATGCGCTCGCTGCCGGTGTTCTCTACGGTCGTCTCCATCACGAGCCGGTTTTCGACCGCCTGATAGCGCATCGTATAGCGAAACGGGAAGGGATACTGCTGCAGCGTCGTTTCGTCGGATTCCAGCTGATACGTCACGCTGTCCGGCATCGTTTCGATGACCGCCAGGTCGGCGTACCGCACGAGACCGTGGTTGCCGAAGCCGTATGTTTTACCCTTGTAGAGACATTTCCCGTCGGTCAGTCTGGCAACATAGGGAAAGATGTTCGGCGCGTGGCTCGTCCAGTAGCGGGGATCGCCTTGCCATAGATATTCCGTGCCGTCGCTGCTTTGGATCGACTGCAGTTCGGCGCCGCGGGCGGAGACCGTCACTTTCAGGTCCTTGCTTTGTATTGTTGTCAGCATGATTCTGCCTCCCAGATTCTGTGCGGGATATTTGCCCTTGACACGCGGCAATCGATTCAACCGCCTGCCGCGCCGGGCAGCATTCTTATTTTGCCGCGTCTCCGGCAAGAACGGTCCAACCGTCCAGACTGCCTTCCGTGAGGCGGATCGAAGCTTTGCCGTTTTCGACCGTGACCGTCCCAAGAATGCCCGGCAGACACAGCGGCAGCGTGATATTGTCTGCAATCGGCTCAAGCCGGAGGATCTTGCGCGCGGCGTCCACCTGCAGACCCAGCGCCGCGGTCAGCGTGGTCCAGCTCGACATCGGCCGCGTGTAGTGATGGCCGCATTCCCAGTGGTCCCACAGCGCGCCGAAGCGGGCCTGGTTGTCGTGGATGGCCGTGACGAGGGCGTCCGCGTCGCCGCGCAGGCCAACGCGCAGACACAGCGCGGCCGTCAGGTAGCCGATGCCCGTCCAGACGGCTTCGGTCTGGCAGTTTTTATTGGAATACAGCGTCGTGCGCCGCCCCGCGGGGCAGGTCGCGTTGATGAGACCGCTGTCCGGCTCAAAGTTTTGTTCGAGGATGACCCGCAGGACCGCCCGGATCCGGTCGTCCGGCAGATTGCCGCCGATCCCCGCCGCGCGCAGGAACCATTCCCCGTCGAGCTGATCGGTCATCAGGCTTTCGTCCTTCTCGTCGCCCGACTGCCACAGATCATAGTATGTGCCGTTCCACAGGCGCTTTTCGAGTGACGCAAGCCCTGTTTTGAGCAGGTCTCTCCACGCATCGGCATGCACAGCGTCGCCCGTCTCGTCCGCCATTCGGGCGGCGGCCTTCAGCGCGGCGAGCCAGAGGATCGAGATATAGACCGGCGTGCCGGAAAAGTTCCAGGCGTCGTAGGTGTTGCGTTTGGTATCCCGGTCGGGCAGACCGTCGCCGTCGCTGTCGAGCGTGCCGATGGCGTCGATCGCGCGGATCACGTGCGGCCACATCTCCTTGAGGTAATCTCTGTCGCCGGTATAAAGGTAGTCGCGCAGGACCATCAGCACGAACTGGTTGTTCATATCCACGCGGTCATAGCCGCCGTTCACATGATCCAGATCCGGTGAGAAGCAGTGGTGCACGCGCCCGTCTTCGCGCTGGAAGGCGGCGCCCATACGCATCTGTCCCAGCTGCAAGTCCGGGAATAGCGCCAGCAATCCGAACGATGCGTGATAGGTGATATCCGTCGTGTGGAAGCCGCAGAAGCCCTGTCCTTCCCAAAGGCCGAACTTGCCGTCTTTGAGATACCACGCACTCTTGATGATCGTGTTCAGGTGTCCGCTCCAACAGTCGGGGTACACCGCCGGCATATCGGTATTGTAAAGCAGCTTTGAGAAAGCGACGGCTTTGTCAAAGGCCTCAGACCGGTGATTGCGCAAAAAGGCGTTTGCGTCCGCGGCGCCGCGGAACAGATTCTCATAGTAATGTCCGAGCCGTCGTCCGTCTTTCGAAAAGTGGTTTGGAAAATACCACGTCAAAACAAAGCGCACCGTTTTCGTTTCGCCCGGAGCGAGCGTCACTTTGCTGCAGAGCGCGGCGGCGCCGAACTGCTCCGGCTGCACCTTGAGGCGGTCCTGCCCGCGCAGGCTTTTGAGGAACGTCACCTGCTCTGCTCGGTTCGCCGGAAACGCGGGCTGCGTTTCGCGGATGCGCCGCAGCACAGACGCGGCAAAGGGATATTGGATATAGGTGTTGAAAAGGTCGGCGACCGCTTCATCGGACAGTGGATCCATCTCTTCGGGGATCCCGGGCGGCGGCGTACCGACTTCGCTGTTCGGCAGGCTCCCCGTCTCACGGAAGCCGAAGAGGACCGATTCCTGACTGACGCCGAACGCGTCGTCGTCGAAGATGTATTCCCGCAGAAAGCGCCGATAATCTCCCGCAAGGAAGCTCCTGTCTCCGTCGCCGCCGACACTGAGACACACTTCGCCGCAGTTCGGCGCGTCGGTCTGCTGCTGCGGACGCAGCGTCACGCTGACACTGTCCGCCTCTTTTGAAAGAACGTTCTGACAGCCTTCGTCGTTGCAGAACGACGGCACGAGCGTCCCGAGCAGACTTACTGTCAGCGGCTCTGCCGTCGGGTTCCCGATCTCAAAATCCAGATAAAATCCGGGCGTGGCGGCGACGTCCGTCCGGTGCGGCACAAACGGCGCGACCGCCCGCCCCGTCAGCCGGCAGGGCAAAGCCGCGTCTTCATATTCCAGTTCGCACACAGGGAACCGCCCGTCGAACCGGATCTGTTCGACCGGTTTGTTCCAGGGAAACAGGCGGTAGGTAAAATCGTCCGGTTCGGTTTTCATGCCGAGCTTTCGCACGACGGGACGCGTCCCTTCCATCTCGGTCCGGACCCAGAACGACAGCGCGCCCGTGTGCTGTTCGCCGTCGTCCGCCTTGCTTTCCCAGCAGATGCGGGTCATCCGCGGCGGGTTGGCGATCTGCCAGTAGTGGAATTCGCCGTCGGGGAACAACTCCACGCTGCCGGCGCCGATGCCGCCCAGCGCGATCCCGCTGCTGCTCGGTTTGGTCATGATAATCTTTGCCATCGTGATATCTCCTTCCGTTCACGGACAGGACTTTTCGTCGCTTCTTGTTCTTTACATCCGGTCAGCTTCATTATAACACACCCTGCGCTTTTCCTCAATAGGGCAGCGCGCGCTTTTTTACGGTTGAAATCATCGTTTTTTTCTGATATAATGAACGCAGAAAAAGAGAAACCGGAACGGGAGGCAACTGTATGCGCAATTTTCCAAAACCGCTGTTTTATCTGATCCAATGGACCTGGGGGCTGCCGGTCAATCTTTTCGGCGGCATCGGGTACCTTTTCTGCAAGCTGAAAGGGTACCGCACGGAAAAGTTTGAAAACGCCGTTATCACCTACGTGCCGTGGAAGTACGGCGGGCTCGGCACAGGGATCTTCCTCTTCCTGCGCGAAAATCACCCGAACAAGCTCTGGACCTACAACGCGAAAATCCACGAATACGGCCACACCTGGCAGGTGCTGGTCCTCGGACCGCTGTTCTGGCTCGTGATCGGTCTGCCGAGCTTCATCTGGTGCCACTGCTTTGAGGGCTATCGGCAGCGTAACCGGATCTCCTATTACACGTTCTATCCCGAAAAATGGGCGAACTACAACGGACAGAAAGCCTCCGGACTGCAGATGCAGATTCCGTCGGATCCGTTAAAGGAACGGTCGGACGACTGACAAAAAGAAGATACTCCGCCCAAACAAAACAACACCCCCGGCAGGCGCTCTGCCGGGGCTTTTGCGTATTGTGTCCGCACTTGGCAAAAATGTCAACCTGAACCATTCTGCTCCTTGTTTTTTTCTATGATATAGTGTATGATAAAAGCAAAGAAACCGGAAAGCGGCGCAGACTGCCCTTTTCGAACGATCAGGAGGTTTTGCCCATGAAAAAAGCGTGTTCTGTTATTCTGACTTTGCTCATCCTGTTCGCGTCCGTCTCTCTGTGCGCCAATGCCGCGGACAGCGACGCCCTGCGGGTCCTTGTCACCTCCGACACCCACTGGCACGATGTGGGCAGCGTGAACCCGGACGGCTTTTACCGCCCGCGCGCGTCACTCGGACAGATGACGTCGCTCACGCCGCTGATCTTCGACCGCTTTTTGAAAGACGCCGCCGCGTCGGACGCGGACTGTGTGTTCATCTCCGGCGACCTGACGGACTACGGTAACAACGACGCTGTCGCCTTCGCGCAGATCCTCGCGGATTTCGAAGACACGACGGGCAAACAGGTCTTCGTGGTACCGGGCAACCATGATATCCACATGAGCAGCGACCCGAACGACCATCTGCGCTTCCGCCGCGTCTATCACCGCTTCGGCTGGGACGAGGCGCTGGCAATCGACGAAGCCACCTCCTCCTATACGGCGGACCTGAAAGGCGGCTACCGGCTGCTCGCGCTCAACTCCAATAAGGCGGACGGCGGCGGACTGCTGACCGATTCTCTGCTCGCGTGGATCGAAGCGCAGGTCAACGCGGCAAAAGCGGACGGCAAAAAGCTCGTCGCCATGATGCACCATCAGCTCATGGAGCATATCACGCTCGAGCAGACCATCGACGGCTTCTATGTCCTCGACAACTATAAGGACGTCTGCAAGCAGTTCGCCAAGTGGAACATCCGCGTGACCTTCACCGGACACATGCACATCTGCGATATCGCAGCGTATGACGGCAAAACGACCATCTACGACGTCAACACCTATGCGCTGTCGTGCTATCCGCTGCGCTACCGCGACGTGACCTTCCGGGACGACGCCATCACGATCCAAAGCCGCACGATCGATTCTCTGGACACGGCGAACATCGTCCCCGGCTACAGCGACGCGCAAAAGACCATGATCGCAACAGACCCCGTCGGCTACGCCTACGGCTGTCAGCAGGATTCGCTGATCGAGGAATACGTCCGCGGCTTTGTCGACGCGGACAAGCTCACGGACGCGCTGGGACTGGAGGCGGACTCCGTCGGCGCGAAGGCGCTCAAGCGCATTTTGCCCGAAAACATTCTGATCCCGCTTTACGGCGAAGGAGAAACCGTGGATGCGATGGCGAAAGCGCTGGGCTACGATCTGCCGGAAAGCGATTATGAGACCGTCGCCGACCTGATCGCCGCGTTTTGGGCGGCGTTGGTACGGGGAGACGAAAACCTCGGCGGCAGCAGTCCGGAAGGCAAGCTCTTCCTCGACGCCGCCTACGCCCTGTTCGCCACGAAAGCCGCGCAGGAAAGCCCCGCCGTGCGGGCACTGCTGTGCTCGAAGCTCATCGCCCGGCTGGGGCTCAAGGGCGTCGACAACATCTTCAGCCGCAAGACGCTCGACCTGATTCTGACCGGTCTGATGGTAGATAAGGCGCCGGCGGACAACGACCTTGCTCTGCCCGGCTACAGCGTCAACACCGGAAGCTTCGCCTACCGAATCACCGCGTTTTTTCAGAAGCTGCTCGACTTTTTCCGCGCGCTGTTCACCGTGAGGTAAGAACACCGCCGCGATCGACGTGACTGCGGACGGTCGTCTGCAGGTGCGGTAAGAACAATCACAGATTGATACAAAGGAGGACCAGCCATGTTTTTCTCATTCCTGCAAAAATGTGTCGCCGTCCTGCTGTCCCTGACGGCAACGCTCTTTGTCGCCACCGGCATCCAGATGGCGGACAGCATGGAGGGGCATGAGTATCCCCTGATTTCTCCCACCGAAAAGAACGAAGAGGACGTGCGCGTGATGAGCTTCAACGTGCGCAACACGGACCTAAACGGCGTACCCGCCCCGCTGCGGCGCGACCTCGGGATCCGTGAGATTTTGCAGATCATGCCCGACTCCTTCGGCGTACAGGAGGCGACGATCACCTGGATGGCGGCGCTGCGGGCGAAGCTGCCCGCCTACGGGTGCGTGGGCGTCGCGCGCGACAACGGCAAAACCATCCTCGGCATGGGCGAATACAGCGCCGTATTCTATCTGCGCGAAAAATACAAGCTGCTCGACCACGGCGACTTCTGGCTCAGCGACACGCCGGACGAGCCCTCCTACGGACCCGGCGCGTCCTATCGGCGCATCTGTACGTGGGCATTGCTGCAAAACAAAGAGACCGGCGAAACCTACGCCCATGTGAACACCCACCTCGACAACGGTTCCAACGAAGCGCGCGAAGCCGGCGCACGGCAAATCGTGGACTTCATCGAAAGCAAATTTGCGGACACGCCGGTGGTGTTCACCGCGGATATGAACACCGGTGAAGGCAGCACCGCCTACAAAATCATGGCTGCGGCGCTGAACGACGCCCGCTACGCGGCGGCGGATTCTGAAGGCGCCGACACCTACCACAACTGCACGCCGGAGGACAAGCCCGTCATCATCCTCGACTATGTCATGTGCTCGAAGGACGTCACGGTGGATGTGTTCCGCGTGGTGACGGACGGCATTGACGGCCGGTTCGTCTCCGACCACTTCCCGATCTACGCAGACGTGCGGTTCGCGGATGGTGAGGAGACGCCTGTCGAACCCCCGCTTGAGGGGTAAAGCAAAAGCCTGCCCCTTCCCGCTAACCCATAAAAACTGCGGCCCTGCAGAGTTCCGAATCGGAACCGGCAGAGCCGCTTTTGTCATGCAATTTTATCTTTTCAGCTTTTTGATTTCCGTCATATTCTCAGGCGCAAGCACCTGCGCCAGCTGCGCTTCGTTCATCAGTCCGTCCCGGATCACGATATCCTTCACCGAAACGCCGGTCTTCAACGACTCCTTGGCGATTTCCGCGCTCTTTTTGTAGCCGATATAGGGCTTGAGCGCGGTCGCGATGCCGACGCTTCTGTGCAAGAGCTCCTCGCACCGCTCCTTGTTGACCACGATCCCCGAAATACAGTTGTCGATCAGCGTGCCGATCGCGTTGGTCAGCGCCTGAATGCCTTCGAAAATACTGTAGAAGATGACCGGTTCAAACGCATTCAGTTCCAGCTGTCCCGCTTCCGCCGCCATCGTCACCGTCATATCGCTGCCGATGATCCGAAACGCGACCTGCGAAACGACCTCCGGGATCACAGGGTTCACCTTCCCCGGCATAATGGAGGAGCCGTTCTGCTTGGCGGGCAGGGAAATTTCAGCAATGCCCGTTCTGGGGCCGCTCGAAAGCAGACGCAGGTCGTTGCACATCTTGGAAAGATTCAGCGCGGCCGTTTTCAGCGTCGAAGAAACCGTCACGTAGATATCCAGATTGGACGTGCCGTCGAACAGGTCTTCGCACTGGGAATAGTCGCCGTCGACGACTTCCGAAATGTTGTCGCACACGTATGTGAGATAATACGGGTCGCCGTCGATCGCGGTACCGATCGCGGTGGCGCCCATGTTCAGCACGTGCAGCGCCTTTTCGGCAAACACGAACCGGCCGATATCACGCTTCACCGCCGAAGCGTAGGCATGAAACTCCTGCCCCAGACGCATCGGAACGGCGTCCTGCAGCTGCGTTCTGCCCATTTTGAGGATCCCGTCAAACTCCTGCGCTTTTTGCATCAGCACATCGTACAAGCGTCGCTCGGCAGGGATCAGCACCTCCAGCATCTGCACCATGGCGATCTTGCCGGCGGAGGGATAGACGTCGTTGGTCGACTGCGCCATATTGACGTCGTCGTTCGGATGCACGATACTGTAATCGCCCTTTTGTCCGCCGAGGATCTCGATCGCCCGGTTGGCAATCACTTCGTTCGCGTTCATATTGGCGGATGTGCCGGCGCCGCCCTGAATGGCGTCCACGATAAACTGGTCGTGCAGTTTGCCTGCAATGATCTCGTCGCAGGCCTGAATGATTGCCTCCGCCTTCCGCTTGTCCAATCTGCCTGAATCGCGGTTGGTCATCGCCGCCGCCCGTTTCAACTGCGCGAGCGCCTTGATCAGCTCAAAGTGCATCGGGATGCCGGTGATCGGAAAATTCTCTTTCGCTCTTAACGACTGCACACCGTAGTATGCGTCGATGTTTATCTCTTTTTCGCCGATGGAATCCGCTTCGATTCTTGTTTTCATTTGGGAAAACGCCTTCTTTTCCGTTTTTTTTGACAAAGAAGTTCTTTGCCTTTCACATTATACCACAATCCAAACTTTTTGCAACTCCATTTGCACGATAGAACGCCTCTTTTTTCGGCTCTCCCGGCGTGCCGCCGGCAGGCTCTGCGGCGCCGGTCCGTCTCCCGCACCGCGCGGCAGGTCTTTGCGTTTTTCCTTGACTTTCCAAAGAAAACGCGATACAATGCAACTAGAACAAAACAAAGGAGGAATGTCCCATGTCCCGTATTCTTGTCGCCTGCTTTTCCGCCAGCGGCGTCACTGCCGCAAAAGCAAAGGAGCTCGCCGCCGCGGCGAACGCCGATTACTACGAGATCCAACCCGCGCAGCCCTATACCGCCGCCGATCTCAAATGGACCAATTCCCTCGCCCGCTGCAACCGCGAATGGATCCGCAAGCAAAAGCCCGCCCTCAGCGATACCGACGCTCCGGTCGCCGATCACGACGTGATCTTTCTCGCGTTCCCGATCTGGTACTACACCGCGCCGCTCATCATCAACGGCTTTTTGGAGCAGTATGACTTCGCGGGCAAGACCGTCGTCTGCTTCGCGACGTCCGGCGGGAGCGATATGAAAAAGGTCGTCAAGTCGCTGACCCCGTCCGCGCCCGGCGCGACGCTCCAAGAGGGGCTGATGCTCAACGGCGGCGTCAACGCAACGGCACTTGAAGCCCTGCTCGCGACGCTGTGATCACAAAAGGAGAGATACGCATGAAAAACTATGACCTCATCATCATCGGGGCGGGTACCTCGGGCGCCTATCTTGCCCAACGCATGGCGCGCCGCGGCCACAAAGTACTGGTCATCGAACAGCTCAGCCGCGCCAAGGTCGGCACGAAGTACGACATCTTCCATATCGAGCGCCGCGAGTTCGACCGGCTGGACATCCCCCGCCCTGTCGAGGGGGACCCGGCGTGGGCGTTCGAGTTCGAGAAAAACTACAACGCCGATCCGCTGACGCTCTATCCGAAGTGTCAGACGAACCCGATCGTCGGGCTGCATATGCACGAATACACCCTGCTGCTTTGCGACCGCGCAGAGGAAACCGGCGCTGAGATCAAGTTCGGTTGCGCGTTCGAAGACTTCCTCTATGACGACAGCGGCAAAATCTGCGGCGTCACGGCGAAGCAGAGAGGCCGTCAAGTGTCGTTCGGCGCGCGGATCGTCGCGGACTGTTCAGGCATGGCGGCGGTCGGCAGACTGAAGCTCCCCGACGGCTACGGCGTCGAGAACACGCCGCTCACGGACGAAGACATGTTCTACGTCATTCTGCGCTATGTGACAATCAAGAATCCCGAAGATTATCTGGACGGCTCGACCTTCTGGGCGGCATATAAGGCGTGGATCGCCCCCTGCGCCGACCCGCACGGCGCCATCATCGGTATCGGCGCGTGCCACTCATTCGAGTACGCCGAGCAGATCTACGCCGAGATGGAAAGCGTCGTGCCGCTGCCGGAACACGAGGTGGTGCGCATCGAGCGTGGCAGAACCCCCTACACGCGCAACGTCTATTCAATGGTCGCCGACAACTTCTTCGTCTCCGGCGACGCGGGCAATCTGACGAAATCGGTCAACGGTGAAGGCGTCACATCCGCCATGGTCCAGCTCAAGCTCGGCACCGAGGTGCTCGACCGTGCGCTCAAGCTCGGCGATACTTCGCGCAAGGCGATGTGGGCAGTCAACCGCTATTACAACATGACCCAGGGCGCGGAGTTCGCGATGCTGCGGGCTTTGCTCGTCGGCGTGGTCAACGCGGTGAACTTTGACGAGTTCCAGTACGTCTTTGAAAGCGGGATCATCTCTGACGAGCTGCTCAACGCCCTGAGCGGGCAGTCCGTGCCCCCGCAGGCGCTCCTCGCCGCGGCAAAGGGCTTTGTCACCGGCATCGCGAAAAAGAAGCTGCGCACGTCCACGATCAAGGCCGCCGTGCTGGCGCTCAAGAACGCCGTGGAGATCATGACTCACTACAAGCGCTTCCCCGAGACGGAAGACGGCTTCGGCCAATGGTGCGCGAAGGCCGACGAGATCTATGAGAAGATTGGGAAAATCAAATAAAAGTCGACAGTCGTTCGTCGACAGCGAAAAAGCGCCCTGCGGGGCGCTTTTTGAGTGCGCAGGGTGGAGTGTAGTTTTCCGCCAACGGGTCTCTCCGGTAAAGCCGTGCTCCTTCAGTCACGCCCTAGCGGGCGTGCCAGCTTCCCCGCGCGTCTTGTGGACGCGCAGGGAAGCCATTGCTCGGCTTGCCGCGCCGTTGTTTCCGCGCTCATTCTTCCTTCTTACCTCTTAATTCTTAATTTCCTTAATCCCTCAGTCCCTTGTTCTCGTCTCCTAGGTCTCGCCTGTCGGCTCGGTCGTTGCTTTTGCCTTCGGCAAAGGTTGCCCCGGCAAACCGCAACCTCGGTCGGCGTTTCTCAGCCTGCGGCTGAGAAGTCGCCACCGGCGACCCGCGCCCCTTTCCCCTGCAAATAAAAAACCACCCCGCCTGTTGGCGGGATGGTCGCTCTTTGGGGATTATTCAATGGCGATATTGTGGTGTTCCGGCAACTTCTTGAGCTCCTTCTTCGGAATCGAAAGCTTCAGAACGCCGTTTTCGTACTTCGCCTTGACGTCGGTCTCCTCAACGCCGTCGCCGACATAGAAGCTCCGCTGCATCGCGCCGCTGTAACGTTCGCGGCGGATGACCTTGCCCTTCTTGTCCTTGTGCTCTTCGTCCAGCCCCTTGGCCGCACTGACGGTGAGATAACCGTCCTGCAGACGCAGCGTCAGCTCGTCCTTCTGGAAGCCCGGCAGGTCGATGTCAAGCTCATAGCCGTCGTCATGCTCACGCACGTCGGTTTTCATCTCGTGCGCCGCATGCTTGCCATACAGCTTGCGGTCGATGTCGCGCATCTCCGGGAACGCGGGGAAGCCGAACCAGTCGTCAAACAAATTCTCTCCAAAAATACTCGGCAACATAAGTCATACCTCCTTTTGATATGTAACAGTGTTTGTCGCCTCGCATCGGAGCGGAGGTCTTTCATTTGATCTCTGTTCCTTTGTTCGCTTATATTATACTCCGATTTTTAGCACTGTCAATAGTTGAGTGCTAATTTTTTTGTTATTTTTTTATGAATAAATTGTCACGCGATTGTCACATCTCACAGAAACCAGTAATTTTACTCCCGGGCGGGCTGCGTTTTTTGGCAAAATACCGCGCCGGGCGCGCCCCAACCGGCGGCAAACCCCGGCGCACACCCCCGCCCCGCCGCCGCGCAGCTTGCAAAATACGCCGATCTTTGCTATAATAGAAAAAAAACAAACGGAGGAAACCGTTATGAAACTGCGAAAACTGACGGCGGTGCTGCTCGCGCTGCTGTCCGTCGTGCTGCTGTTTGCCGGCTGCCTCGGCGCCGAGGGTCCCGATCTTCCCTCCACCGTGCCGAGCTCGGAGATCGTTTCGACCGACCCGACCGCAGCGCCGACCACGACCGCGCCGGACGACACCAAAGCGACCTCACCTCCCGACAACGGGACGATTCAGGAAAGCGGAAGCTACAGCTCGAAGGACGACGTCGCGCTGTATATCCACACCTTCGGACACCTCCCGCCGAACTATATCACGAAAAAAGAGGCGCAGGCGCTCGGCTGGACAGGCGGCAGCCTCGAAAAGTTCGCGCCGGGCAAGAGTATCGGCGGCAGCCGCTTCGGCAACTACGAGGGACTTTTGCCCGACAAGGCGGGGCGCTTCTACACCGAGTGCGATATCGACACGGTCGGCAAATCGAAGCGCGGGGCGAAGCGGATCGTCTTTTCCAACGACGGGCTGATCTATTACACCGACGACCACTATGAAAGCTTTACGCTCTTGTTCGGGGAGGAAGACTGATGATTTATGTATTCTTGGACGGAGACAAGATCCGCTCGAACGCCGATCTCCACAACACCTTCGCCGCTTCTCTGGACCTGCCGGACTGGTACGGCGGCAACCTCGACGCGCTGCACGACGTTTTGACCGAGCGCGCCGACCCCGTTGGGATCGTGATCGTGAACGAGCCTTCTTTGCATGACGGTCTCGGGCGCCGCGCCGCCGGGTTCTTCCGGCTGCTGCGCGACCTCGAAGCGAGGGGAAACGTGCGGGTCGCACGGTTGTCTCTGGACGCGCCGGAGATTTGAACAGGTGCGCCGTCTGCGGGCGGCGCAATTTCTTTTGAAAAAAAGCGAAAAACCCTGTAGGAAAACGGTGCGCTGAATCGTTATAGTATACAGGGAAGAAAAAGAGAGGATCTCGCCATGTTACTGTTTTATCTGTCGCTGGTCCGAACGGACCGGGACAAACAAAAGGTTCAGCGGGTGTATGAGCAATACTACGGCCTGATGATGTATATTGCCGGTCGCTATTGCCCGCAGCGCAGCGACGCCGAAGACGTGGTGCACGACGCGATTGTCAAAATCATCCGGCACATCGACTGCGTGGACGTCAGCGACGAAACGCGCACCAAGGCGTTTTGCGTCACCGTGGTCAAGCACACCGCGCTGGATCGGCTGAAGGCAAAGGAGAATAACGTGATTTCCATGGAAGACTTTCAGGAAGAGCCGGTGCACTCGAACGATTTTGCGATAGACAAGGATACCTATGCGGATCTGGTGCGTGCCATCCGCGCGTTGGACGACCCCTATCGAATTGTGCTGACGCTGAAGTATGTCAACGATATGACCGACAAAGAGATTGCTGCGCTGTTGGGCATTTCGGAAAAGACCGTCAGTGTACGATTAACACGCGGACGACAAAAGCTGCGTAAAGAATTGGAGGAGGCGGATAACTATGCGTGAACCATTGAGCGACGAACTGTTTGAGGTTGTGCTCAAACAGGCGGTATATGACGCCGACAAGGCCGATCTGGAAGAGCTGCCATCGGATGAAGAACTGAATCAAGCTTACCCCCTGCCGGAGAAGGCTCACAAGGAGTTTGACCGCTTGCAAAAGCGCACACGCGCGGCATCAGCGTGCGTGCAATGCTTGTCAGGCGCGTGGCAATCATCACAATTACAGCACTTGCAGTTGTCTTTGGCGGCCTGATGCTGCACCCGGTTATTCGCGCCGGGGTCAGCCATATTGTGGTCCAGCAGTTCGAAAAGTTCAACCTGTTCAGCCATAACGAAAACGGCACAGCGCAGCAATTCCTTACTGTGGATGATGTGACGATCGGGTATATTCCGGATGGGTATGAACTCGCGGAACAAGAGGAAGACGAAGCCATGCGTCATTATTATTACAGTAAGCCTGATGATACAAATTGCTATATTGCCATAGACATCTGCTTGTCAGCGAGCACGGATTTCGGATTAGACAATGAACACAATTATGAAATCATGTTTATAAATCATCGGGAAATCCATGTTTCATACAATGATGCAAGCAAATCCGGTGCAGTTGTAATCCCCGATGAAACAGTTAGCATTGGAATTTTCGGTGTCGTTGACAAAGAAGAATTAATAAAGATCGCGGAAAACATGCGTTAAGTGCTAAAAAAAATAAAAAAATTTGTAGGAAAACCTCCTTCTGAATCGTTATAGATTACGGAAGGAGGTGATATTATGTTGAAAAAAGCGATTTCTCTTTTGCTTGTAGTTCTGCTTGTATTGAGTACAGTGAGTTTCGCAACTTATGCAGAAGATCTAGAAACACCTGTTCAAGATGAATTTGAGATTGAGGAATACGAAACTATTAGTGGATATTCCTTAAGTTTAACTTCTGTGAATCACAAAGCTAAAATTAGTATTAGAATTTATGGTAGTAATTCTCAATTTCAAAACGGTACATTAAAGCTCTATAAGTATGAGAGCGGCGCTTGGTCAACGGTTAAAACTTGGACAAATCTGTCGTCTTTGACAAATACGTTTTTGTTCAATGATAATACCGTAGCCGTTCAAAGCGGTGCTAAGTACAAAGTCAAGATTGCAATTACTGCTTACACAAGCACCACAAGTGAAAGAATTGTGTTGGACACCATTAAAACATTGTAATATGAAAAGGAATGTGTTAAAATGATCAAAATGAAAAGAATAATCCGTAATGCAGTGGCGTGGGCTCTTACTGTAGTTTCATTATTGTCAATAGGCTTATTAAAACCTTTTGCAACATACACGCCAACAGTATATACTAATACGGTTTTATCAAGTTTCTCTTCTTTACCTTCTGACAATACTTATACGGCTGTCGGCGGTTTTGCAATTGGCGAAAAAGGAAGTGGTGCAAACCGAAGAAACAGCATGTTTTCTCTTGTAGCAAATTCTTCTACTGAAGCATCATCCAAGCTTTACTATTATTCCAACATTAGCGATCTTTCTATCCGAAAAATGTTTTATATTTCCTATGCTGGTCATGCAAACTCGATGACTATTGACTCCCATAACATTTATGTAACAGGATGGGTTCATGAAGATGAACACTTGCAAAGCTATAATCCATATAATAATATTATCTTAATGATTAGGCGAACCAAACTGGCACAAAAGAACAACGGTGATACACTGCTGAAGGATAACTTGACGACTGGTGTGGAAAATGATTTTTGCGTTCTGCATCCTATGAAAAGAAACAATGATCCAGCTACCAGCGGAAGCCAACCCTACGTGTCATATACAAAAGCAATTAATGAAATCACTGTGTATGGAAGCAATGGGCACTTTCTTGTTCATTATGGGACTTTAGAAGACAAAAGTCGGATATATACAACAGCAGAGTTAATTGAGTATAATGGGAAAACGCTATTTGTTGTTTCAACAAAAAAGAGTGATCGGTTCATTCTGAAAAATGAGATTTCTTTGTCATCCGGAGAAACTATGTCTCCCCAAGATATGTATTATGATAATAATAAAGGACTATTCCAAAGTTTTTGGATTAAGAATTCTTCTGGCGTGGGTAACAAAAACGTTATTCTCTGGGCGAAACCTGGGACTGATATTGGTAAAGATACTCAAAATATTGATGGATATGACTATACTCGTTATACACCCGATAGGATTGTGTTTGATTCTCTGCAATCCACATATAGAAAAATCGAATTTGAATCATTAGCTATAGATTTAAATGGAAGAATGCTGATTGCCTGTAATGCAAATTACACTAACGGTTCATCTGCTGATGGAATCTTTAAGCTTACTAAATCTAACGGGAGCAATTTCTAATTAATTTGCGATTCAAAGATTTTAGAAAGGGAGATCATCATGAACAAGATAATCGGTTTATTATTAGTTATGTTAACTATTATCATGATTGTTTTTAAGGTTTCCGCATATTCATATTCAAAAAATCACTACACATATCAGATTTCAGACTATGATACTGTAATCGAATCCGGCATGACATACCGAACGAACCCGAAGCGGCATTATAAGGGCGATACAATTCGCATCAAAGATCATGTGGTCTATCAGCGTAGTGATGACATCTCACAGCCGGACGAACCGCTCTATTACACAGTTGTTGACTATTTTGACACAGACGAAGCCGAACGAAATGCAACCTCAATTCGGATCCGGGATACAATTGATGGGCTACCCGTGAAGGAAATTTCCGTTTTCTATCGCGACACAAAAAAGCGCGCATTGATACCCAATAAAGAAGACTGTCTGCCGCAAATCACTAAACTCACCATACCTGATTCTGTAGCTGTAATTTCAGATTATGCCCTGTCTTATTTTTCTTCTCTCAAAGCACTGCGTTTACCCAAGGAACTGCGTGTGTTGGGAATCGGTGCTTGCTGTGGTATGGATGCTTTGGAACAAATTTCAATTCCATCCGGTGTAGAACGTATTGGTGAATATGCCTTATATGATTGTCCGAACCTAAAAAAAGTGACATTCGAGGGAAATGCGCTGTCCCTAATCGATAGCCGTGCTTTCGGAAAGTGCACAGCACTGACATCAATTAAATTGCCAGCCTCACTGCAGCATATAGAAGATTCCGCCTTTCTCGGATGCGACAATTTGGTAAAAATGAATCTGCAATTTACGCAGGAAAGCACACTTTTCAGCGACAGCACCTTTTTGAACACTTTATCCCAAAAATGCTGTGTCCTTGTTCTGACAAAAGCTATGAAAGATGCGGTTAAGCAAACCGGATTCCAAGGTGTAGTGAAAGTGAAGGTGCCAGTTAAGGCACCCAATAGGGTGACAATAAAAGCCAAAGGATCCTCTCTGCAACTAAAATGGAGCAAGGTGCTTCAGGCAGACGGTTATCGTGTTTATAAATACAACGAAGCGGCTCAACAATATACCAAGTTGAAGACATTGCACGGTGCTGATTCAAATACTCTACGTTTAGTATGCATAGACGAGACTTATGCGGTGCGTGCGTTTCGAATCGTTGACGGAGATGTTTCTTGGAGTTCTTATCGGACACAATAAATAATCTAATCTGTGGCGTCTCTTTCCTTTTCCGCCACCCGTTTTCGGCTGTGTATTTGGCAGTCATCTCAAGTAACCGCGCCCCCTCTATTCTTTCCCCATAACGACAGCCCTGTCGGTACGTCCGGCGGGGCTGTCCCCTTTTTTTCCGCCTGTCGAACGGCTGTCGGCTGACGACTGACGACTGTTGACTTTGCGGGCGGCCACCTCTTTCGTCACCGCGCGAACGCGCGGCGC
>JAFYDS010000229.1 GCA_017544665.1 Clostridia bacterium
GCTGCTGCCGCCGTTGTTATCGTCGTCCGGCTGCGATCCGGTCGGGTCAGCGGTGTACTGACCCCATTCGCCGCAAACGGTGCACCGGATCTCGACGATGCCCTCTTCGGTCTCGGTCGGTTCTTTGATGACCCGCTGTTCTCCGAGCGCGTTGTGGATCACGTCGTGACCGGAAAGCCACGTTTGACAGTCGGGGCAGAAGATGCCAGCGGTGTAGCCGTGTTCGGTTTCGGTCGCTTCAGTGGCGGGGACCTCGTAGGCGTTACAGTGGTTGAGGGCCGGCAAAACCGTCACGAAGTTTTGTCTGTACGGGTGAGACCAAGTGGTGCCGGGCGTATAGCAGAGCATCAGCTCGTTTTCACCTTCTTCAAAGCAGGTGGGTGCCTTTGTCACGCGGTCTTCAAAAATCACGTCGTGTCCTTCCGCGTATGCGCGGTAGGCCTCATGGAGCTTATAGTTCGTATGCGTGGGAATATTTTCATCCAGCTCGATACTGATTTGATCCCATTGCTCCTGCGTACCGTGGTATTCGACAATGCCGATGGCGAAGGTTTCATAGAAAGCGGCGTTTTCAATGCGTTTCATGCTGAGCGGCATGGAGATTCTTGCCAGATTAAAGCACTCTGAAAATGTGCCCCCGGATATCCTTTCCACCCCTTCCGGAATCACAACGGAAAGAATATCGGCGCCGTAGAATCTACCGATATCGGTAACGCCCTCGGGGATCACGGCAAAATGTCTGCCGACGGGATAGGCCAGCAGTTTTGTGCCGTCCTTGCTCAGCAGGATGCCGTCTTGCGATTTCATGTTCGGATTGTCAGAATCAACATGAATTTCCAGCAGCTTGCTGCCTGCATACAAATAGTCACCGAGAGAAAAGCCCTGAAGACTGGCGGGCAGATCAATCGAGGTCAGTTCGTTGCAGCCGAAGAGGTTCCACGAATTGAACACCGTGACTCCGTTTTCGATCACCAGGGATTGAACCTGATTGTCGTATGAACACCACGGTATGCTGTCGGACGGCCTGAAAGTCGCTGCTTCGCCTTCGCCGCTGATGGTCAGCGTGCCGTCGTTTGTGAGCACCCACGTGACATTCGTGCCGTCGCCCTCGCCGCCGCAATAGCCCTGATCAATGATAGTGGGTGCTTCTGCTGCTGCGGTCAGAGAAAACGCGACCGTGCCGAACACCAGCAGAAAGCTTAACAGAATGGATAATGCTTTTTTCACAAGGATCTTCCTTCCTAAAAAAGTAGTTTTGCTTTCGCAGGTGTATTATAACACAAAACTTCCAATTTACAGTAAAAAAAGAGTGAAATGCGTTTTCGCGGGTGTGAAATGTACTTTTTGGCGGTTATTATTCGATATTGGAATCAAAATCACGCGGCGGTCCCCTCGCCCGCCTGCCGATATTGGCCGATATTGTAAGAAAAACGTAAGATATTTTTAAAGAAAACCTTTGCTCCTTTCTGCTATGATAGAGCCAGAAAAAAGCAAAGGAAGTG
Organism: Clostridia bacterium; assembly: GCA_017544665.1. Taxonomy (GTDB): domain Bacteria; phylum Bacillota; class Clostridia; order Oscillospirales; family Acutalibacteraceae; genus UBA6857. Next base: position 1,503 of record JAFYDS010000229.1, read on the forward strand.
CTGTTATGGCAAATACGGAATCGTCCGAAAAAGCGGGCCGGATCATCGTGCGGCTGTTTTTCATCGTGCTCGCGTGCGTGCTGCTGCTGATGGGCTACGACCATTACAAGCCGCTGGTCGTCGGCAACGACAGGCCCCTGACGGACGGCGGCTGCGCAGGGCTGTTATATTTCCGCGACAGGCGGATCGACCGGCTCGAGCCGACCGTCACGCAAGGGAGCGCGGACCCGGACGCCGCCGCACAGGCGCGCGCCGCGGCAGACGCGCTCAAGGAACTCTTCAAGTCGCAGGAGATCTCCTACGGGCTCTGCGCCGTGCGCTATGACGAAGAGACGTCGCGCCGCCTTCTCGCGCAGACGCCGCAGCCGGAGGACGGCGGGTGCTACCTCGCGCTGGTCTGCGATTACAACGTCTATGACGATACGGGCGAAGACAAGGCCGGCTATTACCCGGACGCCGTGTTCGTGCTGCGCCGGCAGGCGGACGGGAGCTGGACGCTCCCGGCGACCCGGCAGGAAAGCGAGCTCCTCTCTCCTCTCGTCTGTTCCCTTGAACAGCGCCTGTGCACGGAAGCGGGAACGTGAGGTCGTTTCCGATCTCGTTCTCAATTTCCAATTACTCAGTCCCTTTATCCCTTTTGTCCTCTCTGCAACCGGCGAATCTGCGCACTGTGCACTAACAAAAAAGCAGCCCCGACGGGCTGCTTTTTTTATTTCGTTGTTGCCTGCAACTGATTGGACGGTTCGGAGTAGATCCGTCCGCTGTCGGCGTCAACAAAGGACTGCACGGTGAAGGTGTAGTTCTTGTCGTCGTCGAGGTCGCGCAGCGTCACGGCAGGCCACCAGTTGCTGACGACGGCGATCTGTTTCATTTCACCGTCGGGCTCGTCCGCCATGCTGACGATATAGCCGTCAACACCTTTGACACGGTCCCATTTCAGCGCGATCTTGCCTCCGCTCTTGCCGGTCGCTTCCAGCAGTTCGGTCTTGGCCGGGCGGGTCGTCAGCGCCAGCTCCTGCGTAGCGGAAATGACGTTCTTTGTGCCGTTCTTGACGAAGGACGCGATCCGGAACGCGTAGGATTCGCTGCATTCCAGCCCCGTCACCTTGTACGACGTCGCGTTGGCGGAAAGGGTCTTGATCTTCGTCCATTCTTCGCCGATCTTCTGCCACAGGTAGTAGCCTTCGCTCACCGCCATCGGGCTCCAGGTCAGCGTCGCGCTGTCCGCCGCGGTCTTATCCACGGAGAAGTCCAGCACCTTGCGTTTCGCGTAGCCTTCTTCGGTCAGCCGTTCGAGCTCGACCGTCTTCTTTTCGCCGCACTGTGTGCAGACATAGACGCGTTTGCCGTCCTTCTGGAAGGTGGGCGCCGTCTCTTTCTTCACCGCGAAGTCATGGGTGAGACAGTCAACGTCAAATTTGATCGTGTTGTCGCAGGCGCCCTGCGTGCCGTAAGTCTTGTTGA
>JAFYDS010000230.1 GCA_017544665.1 Clostridia bacterium
AAGTCGATGAAAAGCGACACGAGCATGCTCACCGTGATCCACGAAAGCAACGCCGACGTTGACAACCCCTACGGTGTGCTCAAAAACCGCAACGCGGTCTGCGTGGGCTACGCGACGACCATGCGTCTGCTGCTGCAGATGATGGGCATCGAATGCAAGGTCATCCATTCGAGCGATCTGGTTCATTCGTGGAATCTGGTCAAGCTGGACGACGAATGGTATCATGTCGACTGCTACTCCGACGCGGACGGCACGTTGTATCGTAATTTCAACCTGAACGACGAACAGGCCGAAGAAAACCACGACTGGAACAACGAATTCTTCCCGGCGGCCACCGGCGTCAAATATTCCTACGCAGCGCAGCACGCAGTGGAAATCAAGAATATTTACGCCATTCCGAAGTGGGTCAAGGGTCTGTTGAAGGAAAAGGCTCCGATCGGCGCTTGCACCTTCAAAGAGAAGATTACCCCGGATACGGAAAATGTTGCCGCCGTGATGGTCAACACGCTGGAAGAATCGCTCGGTTCGATGGAACAGTACAGTGAAAAATGCTACTTCGAACATCAATGGAGCAAAAACACCGACGGCGACTTTGTACTCACATTCAACATCATCAACTATAACGAGGACGAGCCGCAGGTTGACGACGACGTGATGGCAAAGATTGAACAAGCGATCACCGCGTCGTTCTCGGACGCCCAGTTCTATCACGATGACAGCGACATGGGCGGTTATGAAGAGGGCAACAACAAAATGATGAGTGCCGAAAACGACATCGCCGGATAAGGAGAGCGTATCATGAAAAAAGCAATTGCAATTCTGCTGTGCGCGCTGAGCGTCGTAACACTGCTTTGCGCCTGCGGCGGCGAGGAAAACAACACGCCGGCAAAATCCGACGTGAGTCTGTTCGATCTCAAGGAAGCGATGCTTTCCGCCGCGCCGTTCGGCGATATGGCGTATGTCAGCTCCAACGACGCCGACGCCGAAACCTATCTGTCCGCCGTGTCGGATATCGCGTTTGACAAGGTGGACGCGTTCTCGGTCTGCTATGCCAAGGACGGCAAGGGCAACTCCGACGAAGTGGTTGTGATCCGCGTCAAGGACGCTGCCGACACCGGGGAAGCGCTCGCAACGCTGCAAAAGCATTTGCAGACGCGCCAGAGTCTCTATGCTACCTATGACCCGACGCAAAGCCAAAAGGTCGGCAACGGCATCACATTTTCCGACGGACTGTATGCCGTGTTGATCGTCAGCGACGACAACGCCGCCGTAAAGGCAGCTTTCGAAGCGTTTATACAAGCATGAAAATGAATAAAAAAACCAGCCGACCGGTCGCTAATCCGTCGGCTGATTTTTGCGTTTGAACGCGTTTTATTTGCTGCACCAAAGGCAGCCCTGATAGCTCTTTTTCTGGTTGACCGCCTTGCGGATCCGGCGTTCAACTTTGAGCTTTGTCATCTCATTTGAGGAAGGCGAGTGCTTAAGATAGGTCCGCATGACCCAGTCGGCCGCCTGCCTGTATGAGGTGAACTCCATCTGCTTGTCTTCCCGCAGTGCAATGATACGCCGCGTTTCGTCCGGTTTCGGCAGTTGAGGCTTATCCGGCTTGACTTTTCGGACAACCACATACTCCGGGAAAGGACAGACATCCACGGCGCCGGTTTTGACATGGTCGTAAACGAAACGTAGGCTTTCAGCGTCCGCGAGCGCGTCATGCGATACTTCCGGCAGTTCCCCGGCAAAGTAGTTCACAGCGCGCTTAAGCGAAAGCGTGTTGTCGATCCTGAAATACCGCCGTGTGATGATCGAGGCGTCAGTCAACCGTGAAAGAATCAGCCCGAGGGCGCATTGTGCGCGGAACGATTTGACATAGCGCAGCGTCCGATGGACGAAAAGACGGTCGCAGTCGCCGTAGCAGAAGAACTGCGCGGGCTCAGAATCGTCGAGCCAATCCATGAAATCGGAGAAGACTTCGTCCGGGGTCGGCGCCTCGGCGAGAGACTCGCGGGTGATGCCGGTCAATTCAGTGATAAAGTCATTAACTTTGTTGAGCAGATGGGGTCGGATCAGCGAAGAGAAAACGCGTCCGTTTTCATCCACACAGCCGATCGAAATAATTTCCATCGAATACTGCGTGGCTTCGAAATCAATAAAATAATTCATCCTGTGTATCCAACTTCCCTTGCAGAAAAGAAACCGGAAGCCGATCGTCCGGTCTCTTTTTGATTTGATGGTTTATTCGACTTCTTCCACCGGTGCGTCCGGCGCATTCTTTTTAACGCTCTCGATCCCGTTGATGCAGCTCGCCTTCGCTTTGTAGCCTTCGGAGACCGCGATGATCTCGCCGTTTCTCGCCTTCAGACGAAAGCGGAATTCGCCGCCCTTGTCAAGATAGATCTCGAACTTCGGGTGTTTCACAGCTTCGAAGCCTTCAACAGTCTGATCTTCTACGCCGCCGGCGCAGCAGGTCTTGACGCTTTCGATGCCGTTCAGGCAGGCTGCTTTGCTCGCGTAGACTTCGCTCGTTGCGATCACTTCGCCGTTGCCGGCCTTGAGATCGAATTTGATACCGGTGTTGGTGGCTTTAACGATGAAATTTCCCATAAGAATGCCTTCCTTTCTCCCGGTCGCCTTGCGACCATTTTTTACATTTTAATCATATCATAGATCGAATAGGTTGTCAATCCTTAATTCGCATCCTGTTTTGATCGCTGAATCAATAGGGGACGCCGATCGAATCCAGATACTCCTCGAGGCACAGGCCGGAATTTTTGATCTTTTCCGCGTACTCTACACCGACATAGCGCCAATGCCACGGTTCGGGAATGATGCCCGTTATGGGCTGTTTTTCGGCCGTATAGCGCAGAATAAAGCCATATTCATGCGCGTGCTGCTGCAGCCAGGCGTATTCTTTCGTGCTGCTGAAAGAGGATTCCGTACCGCAGATGTCCATCGCGTAGCCGAGGTTGTGTTCGCTCGTGCCGGGCGGCAGGATCACTGTTGCCGCTTTCACACGGGCGTCTGCTTCATTCAGATTATACTGCGACATATAGCTCTTGGTCAGATTGTTATAATTGTTCTTCTGACGGTCATAGGAGCGATAAGCGGAGTAGGGAGTCAGGATGATGCCGTCTGCCTTAGCCGCCAGATACATCTGCTCATAATACGGCGCGACGCGATAATCGAGATACTTGCCGCAGCCAAGGATCTCTTTAAGCTGGGGCGTGTAGCCTTCGGGCAGCTCGCGTCCCGCGTTGACAACGATCAGATTCCAGTCTTCACGGTTCACATCGACTACAATGCGTCCAGTATCGGGATTGACGCTTGTCACCAGTTCATCGGGGTGCGGCGCCGTAGTAAGTTCCGAAGTCGGCACAGGTTCGCTTTTCGTCGGTTCTGTTGTTACGTCGTTGGACGGCTCCGCTGTTGTAATGACGTTTTCAATAGAGGTATCCGTTGATGAAGCCGGTTCACTTATTGATTCATCCGAAGTCTGTGTCGTCGACTCACTTGACGGTGATGCCGAGGAATCGGTCAGCGGATCGACGGCAGGGAATTTGTGCAGCAGAAGCGCAACAGCCACACAAACCACTGCGAGCAGCACAACAAGCGCGATCGCGGCGCCAGGCTTCAGACGGGTCTTTTTCTTTTTATGAGAACGGTTTACAGATTGATTATTCATAATTCTCCTTCAGTCCCTGTTCGTCAAAGGTAAACAACGCATGCAGACAGACGTCCAGCGCCTTTTCAATCGTTTTCGGTACCATGATCTCGTCCGTGTCGCGACGCGTGTGATAATAGCGCGGACCGGAAGGTTCCATCGCTGCGAGCGTTGCGGCAGGGACGCCGAGCTTGCTGACCGCAGCGGCGTCGGAAGCGCCGAGATACACGGTCTGATAGGCGAGATCCATTCCGCAGTCGGCGCCGGCTTTTTTCATCAGGGCGCAGACGCGCGGATCGTTTTTGACCGTTCCGGTCATATCGCGCGCATAGATCGCCATATCGTCGAAGTCGCGCAGCGTATCCATACAGAAGAACACGGTCGGAACAGCGGTCATCTCTTCTTTGTGTGCCTTGATATAAGCCTCAGCGCCGCGCAGACCGCATTCTTCACATCCGACGGCAGCGGCAACCACTTCGGTGTTCTCAAAGCGGATGTTGTTATCCTCAAGATACTTGAGGATTGCGATCGAGGTGACCGTGCCGGTCAGGTTATCGTTTGCGCCGGGAACCGGATGGCGGAAATCGGAAAAGAACATGATCAATACAAACGCGGGAACAAAGCCGAGCGCAATATAGCGCAGAACGACGATCGCGCCGGTCGGCTCGCCGCCGATCGGACCGCAGACGCAAAGCTGAATGATCGAAACGACCAGAATATAAAGCAGGCCGGCGATTGCGTAACCGCTTCCGCCGAAGAACAGCGCGTGTCCGCCGTAATGCATAAAGCGCCATTCCCACGCAGAATCCACGTGGCCGGAAAAGATGATGCGCTGCTTGACTTCACCGGTCGGCTTGCGCGTACCAATCACGTTGGCGCTTGTCTTCTTCGGGAAGAAGGGGTCGAGAAACTTCCAGTACATCAGAAACTCCGTGAACAGACACAGAAGCGCAAAAACTGCAAGACACAGCGAAACAACCGGCATGTTCAAAAAGGAGAACAGCACCGCAAGCAACAGCGCGATCCCGTCAACAACGACCCACGCCATAAAGGCGACCGGGTGGACGGAGAATTCTTCCAGTTGAACGTCGTCGGCGCCGGTCTTCATCTCATCAACGAAATGCTCCTGCGCGGCGCGTTCCTCTTTGCTGCCGGAACCGCGCGGACCGATGGTTTTGATCACCTTACGGATCTCACGTGTCGTGTAGTTGGTGTACATGCGCAGCGTAGAGGGATAGTTCTTAACGCTTTCTTCTGCTTTCATAGCGCAGCCTCCTTTATGTGTTTCTTAGCCATCACTTTTCAATCTCATAGTCCACGCTCGCTCTTGCCGTACGGCAAAGAGAGATGTATTCCGAGATCATTTTATGGTCGGGGTGCTTACGGTAGGTGAACAGATCGTCGAGCGACTCGAATTCACTTTCCAGTACAGCGTCAAACATACCGGGTTTGTCATTTACATTCAGGCTGACCTTCATGCTCAGCAGGCAGGGGATGACGTCCGGCAGCGCTTCGAGGTGCTTTTTCGCCCATTCCAGATTCTCCTGCTTGGTCTTGCCCTGCGCGTATTCTTTGAATTGCCACATGACGATGTGTTTAATCATTCGATCACGTCCTTTTCTTATAATTCGATAACATATACGGGGTTGCCCATCGCCCGCAGAAAGGTCATCAATCCGTCAAACGTCAGCCAGACGAAAGCGGTGTTGACATTTGGATGAAAACCGATC
>JAFYDS010000231.1 GCA_017544665.1 Clostridia bacterium
CGTTACGCCGATTCCGCACAACGGCTGCCGTCCGCCCAAGAGAAGACGTGTCTGATTTATAAGGAGGAAAAGCTATATGGCTAAAAATGCGCAGCCTGTTGCAAAACGCTGCAAGGCTCTTAATGTATCTCCTACGGCAATGGGATATGCCAAAAAGAACACGAATCGCAATCCCAAGGGCGGTATGAGAAGAAAACCATCCGAGTATGCGCTTCAGCTGAATGAAAAGCAAAAGGTGAAGTTCGTGTACGGCGTGCTGGAAAAGCAGTTCAGCTCGTACTATGACAAGGCGACGAAGATGCCCGGTAAGGCCGGTGACAACCTGCTGATCCTGTGCGAACGCCGTCTGGACAACGTCGTGTATCATCTCGGCTTTGCGCAAACCCGCCGTCAGGCGCGTCAGCTCGTTTCGCACGCGCATTTCACCGTTGACGGCAAGAAGTGCAACATTCCTTCTTATCAGGTGAAACCCGGCCAGGTCATCGCTGTCAAAGAGAGCAGCCGCTCTTCCGTGCTGTTCCAGAAGCTGACCGGCGCAGATGCCCCGTTTATCACCGTTCCTGCCTGGCTGGAGCTCAACAGAGACGAGCTTTCCGGCAAGGTCCTGAGAATGCCCGCGCGTGAAGACGTGGACTTCGAAGTGGAAGAACACCTCATCGTTGAGTTGTATTCGAAGTAATTCCTGTTTTCAGCGACGATCATCTGCAATAAAATCCAACAATAGAATAAGGAGGATTTCGCATGATAGGAATCGAAAAGCCCAGAATCGAAACTGCGGAGATCGCACCGGACGGCACTTACGGCAAAATCGTCGTGGAGCCTCTGGAAAGCGGTTACGGTATCACACTCGGCAACAGCTTGAGAAGAATCCTTCTGTCCTCGCTCCCCGGATATGCAATTACGAGCGTCAAGATCGACGGCATTTTGCATGAATTTTCCACGATCCCCGGCGTCAAGGAAGACGTGACCGAGATCGTGCTGAACCTGAAACGGGTGATCCTGAAGATCTACGGCGAAGGCGAAAAAACGATCTACATTGATGCGAGCGGCGAAGGCGAAGTGCTTGCCGGCGATATCAAGTGTGATTCTGAAGTCGAGATTCTGAATCCCGAAAGCCACATCTGCACCCTGGACAAGGACGCCCATATCAATATGGAAATCACCTGCAACAAGGGCCGCGGATACGTTTCGGCAGAGCAAAACAAAGCGCTCATGCAGCCGACCATCGGTGTGATCGCGATCGATTCGATCTATACACCGGTTCTGAAGGTAAACTATACCGTTGAAAATACACGTGTTGGACAGGTCACAGACCTTGACAAGCTGACGCTGGAGGTCTGGACAAACAAAACGATCAAGGCGACCGAAGCCGTTTCGCTCGGAGCCAAGTTTCTCAACGAACATCTCGCTCTGTTCGGCGATTTGTCGGGAGAGGCATACGATACGGAAATCATGGTAGATAAAGGCGAGGACACGAAAGAAAAAGTCCTTGAGATGACCATTGAGGAACTTGACTTGTCAGTGCGCTCGTTCAACTGTTTGAAGCGCGCCGGCATCAACACTGTGGAAGATTTGACGACAAAGACCGAAGAGGACATGATGAAGGTGCGTAACCTTGGTAAAAAGTCGCTCGGCGAAGTGATCAACAAGCTTCACTCGTTCGGTCTCGACCTCAGAGCTGAGGATGAATAATTTTTGATTTTCAACAAAGGAGTGATTTCAAATGGCAGGGACCAGAAAACTCGGCAGAGCCAGCGACCACCGCAAGGCGATGCTCAGAGGGATGGTAACTTATCTCTTGGAGAAAGGCAGCATTGAAACCACCGTTACACGGGCGAAGGAAGTCCGTTCCATGGCCGAGAAAATGATCACCCTCGGCAAGGAAGACACGCTTCACAACAAACGTCAGGCGCTCGCTTACATCACCAAAGAAGATGTCGTGAAGAAGCTGTTTGACGAAATCAGCCCGAAGTACAAGGATGTCAACGGCGGTTACTGCCGTATTATCAAGACCGGCCCGCGCCGCGGCGACGCAGCGGAGATGTGCATCATCGAGCTTGTGTGATAATACACTGTATCAAAACAAAAGAGCACCCCGGATGGGGTGCTTTTTTCGTTGTACTTTGGATGGACTTGCGCCCATACCTGGGTTTTGGTTTTCCTTTTTTCGACGTTTTTTCGCCCTCGGCGTACAGCAGTACAGCCTTCGGACATCACCTGTAAATGAGGCTGCCCCGATTGTGTTACTGCGCCGGTGATCGCTAACGCTTAAGGAGGATCTTGCGCAGCAGTGCAAAAAAGCTGTCTTCAGCCTGATTCATTTCATTTTCAAAGCCCAATTCCAGAAGAATGACTTTCAAGAGTGAAAGCGGAACGGTGAACCATCCCGTCAGCAGAAAAGCCAATCCAGTAACCATGTTTACACTCCTTTCAAATTATGCTCCTATATTTTTAGTATATCTCCTCTTCATAAGACGATCAATACCCATAATCCTGCTTTTTCAAAACTTTTACGATCCTATCAAACAAAAGACAACATTTGCCGCGACTCGTTTGACTGGAAACAAGACACGCATCAAACGACCTGCAGCCGCAGCGTGCCGCGCAGCAGCTCGTTCGCGATGGCGCACAGTTCGCGCAGGTTGTTCATCGGAACGGTGTACCAGATGCTGCCCGCGCCGAGGTGCGTGAACGAGAAGCCGAGGGCGTAGGCGACATGCTCCGCGCGGAAGACGTGAAATCGGCTCGTCACGATCGCTGCGGTGTAATCGTCGCGTTTCAGCTTCTTTTGCAGCAGAGCATCGGAAAACCGCAAATTTTCGAGCGTGGAGGAGGCGGTCGGCTCTTTGATGATCTTTTCCTTCGGGACGCCGCCGGCGAGAAGATACCGCGCCATCGCGTCCGCTTCGGGGATCGTCTCCTGTGCGCCCTGACCGCCGGTGACGACGATCAGCACGTCGGGGTGCTCTTTATAATATGCCGCTGCCTTATCGAGTCGCCGCGCGAGCCCGACCGAGACCCGGTCGCCGCGGACGCCGCAGCCGAGGACGATCAGCGCGTCTTCTGTTCCGGTCGCGTTATCAAAGCTGCCGTAAAGAGAGAGCGCGCCCGTCAGCAGCACGAGCAGCGCGCAGCCGCACAGCACGACGACGCGCAGCCATTTCCATAGGTGCTTCCAGAAAAGGCCGAACAGCAGCAGAACCGCGCCGAGTCCGAAGACGAGCAGCGTGCCGAAATTGAGGTTGGAGATCAGCGTGATCAGCGCGCCGTTCGCAAGCAGCAGCGCGCCGCACAGGATCATCAGCTTTTTCATGCTCAGTACCCCCAGGTCTTCAGCTGCCATTTGCCGCCGCCGCTGCGCACGAGGATCCATTGCCAGCCGGTGTAATCGCTGTTCGGGTTGAGACTGCCGTCGCCGCCGGCATCCACATGGAAGGAAGAGAGCAGGACGATCGCCTCATCGGCGTCATACTGCGCCGCCCATTCTGGTTCGGCGTCCTTGACCTTGGATTCGTCATAATAGATCGACAGCAGGGTACAGCCGTCAAATTCCCGTTCGAAATAGCGAACTGCTGTGCGCATCGCTGCGCGGATCTCTTTTTCGCTGTAGTGCGCGTCGTACGGCACGACCACCGTATAGCCCTGCGTTTTGCCGCAGGCGGCAAGAGACAGAATGAGTAAAAGCGCCAAAAGCAGCGCAAGGCCTTGTTTTTGTCGAGTCATTGTATATCCCTCCTGACGCTTTCAGCATACCATATTTCTTTTGCCGACGCAAGAGGACGGCGGCGATTGTCAGAAAAACGTAAGATTTCACGCGGCGGGACAAATAAAAAAAGTCCCTTGCGGGACTTTTGGGGAAACCGCTCAATAGCGCGCGCCGAAGAGCTTCGCGAACAGCGCGTGGAACCATGCGACGATTTCGTCAAAGCCGTCGCCGTGCGAGTTGCCGCACCACGGGCAGCCTTTTTGCGCAACGGGCTGCACATTGCCGATGTTTTCGGGATACTCGAAATCTTCGAAGTCAACGACCCGCATGCCGTTTTCATCGTCCCACAGGATCTCAATAAAATTGTGCGCCTGACCGTTTACCCGGGTCTGCTGCCAGATCAGGTTGCCGTCATCGGTGGTGCCGACAAGCTCGAAATCGGTCGTATAAGGCTCCCATTTGCCGTTGTTGAAATCGACAAACTTCACCGCCGGCGTCGTCACGACCGTGAACAACAGGATATCGTTACCACTGGCGGTGACTTCTCCGGTTCTTTGAATGTCAATGGTGAGTACCTGTGTGCTGTGCGCTTCCGCTGCCGCGGGCAGCATCACTGCGCCGAGCAGCAGCAGACATAGAGTCAGAGACAAGAGCGTTTGCAGCGTCTTTTTCATGGGAATACCTTCTTTCTATCAAATGATGCGTGTGTTTCATGCAAGTCCATCATACGCCGATTGCGGCTTTTGTCAAGCGAGATGGAATGAATCGACGTTCGCAGGGAATGAATCGACAAAAGCTTGAAAAAACAGCCGCTTTATGATAGAATAATCACATGCTATTCGGAAGGACGTGATCGTATGATCAGTACCAATAACGTCACGCTGCAATACGGGGGCAGAGAGCTGTTCCACAGCGTGTCGATGAACTTTACCAAGGGCAACTGCTACGGCCTGATCGGCGCCAACGGCGCGGGCAAGTCGACGTTTCTCAAGATTCTGTCCGGCGAGATCGAGCCGAACAAGGGCTATGTCAGTATCACCCCGGGCGAACGCCTGAGCGTCCTCAAGCAGGACCACTTCGCGTTCGACGAATTTGACGTGATCCGTACGGTGCTGATGGGCAACGCCCACCTCGTGGAGATCATGGACGCGAAGGAGGAGCTTTACGCGAAAGAGGACTTCACCGAGGAGGACGGCCTGCGGATCAGTGAGCTCGAGGAGGAGTTCGCCGAGATGGACGGCTGGAGCGCCGAAAGCGACGCCGAGATTTTGCTCAATGCGCTGGGCATCCACAACGAGTTCCACAATAAGCTGATGAAAGAGCTGACCGGCGAACAGAAGGTGAAGGTGCTGCTCGCACAGGCGCTGTTCGGTAACCCGGACATCCTGCTTTTGGACGAGCCGACGAACCACCTCGACGTGGCGGCGATCAACTGGCTCGAGGAATTCCTGCTCGACTTCGAAAACACCGTGATCGTCGTCAGCCATGACCGCCATTTCCTCAACAAGGTCTGCACCCACATCGCGGACGTCGATTTCGGCAAGATCGAACTGTATGTCGGCAACTACGATTTCTGGTACGAATACACCCAGATGCGCCAGCGGCAATTGCGCGAGCAGAACAAGAAGAACGAAGCGAAGGTCAAGGAGCTGCAGGAATTCATCGCGCGCTTTTCGGCCAACGCGTCCAAATCGAAGCAGGCGACCAGCCGCAAGAAGCTGCTGGATTCCATCGTGATCGAAGAC
>JAFYDS010000232.1 GCA_017544665.1 Clostridia bacterium
CTTGTCAAACCTTGTATTACACTTGCGACGTCTACTCCTCTGCTTCTTTATTCCAACACTTATGATTTCGGTATTCTCCACTGCTGATCCGCTTCTCCCCTCTCTTCCACCCGGGCATATTGTCCATCACCGCCGCGATGAAATCGCTCTCGTACCGGGGCGGCTTGCCGTTTTCGCCGAGCGCCCCGTTCTCCCGCGCAATTCCGCATTCCGCATTCCGAATTCCGAATTAAAAAAAGCGCCCCGCAGGGCGCTTTTTTATCCAAACAATTCTCGCATCTCTGCCATCTTGCCGCAGCACATGCGGCCCTCCGGACAGGCGCCGTCGCACACGCAGCTTGGACCGTAGGACGCGAACAGCAGCGGACAGTCTTCACGCAGCCGGAACAGCAGTTCCGTCGAAAGCTGACGGATCTCCCACTGGGCGCGGGTGCAGGTGCGCAGCTTCAGCAGCAGCCGCAGCTCGCGGGCGTTGAGCGTCGTTACAAGGTCGAGCACGTTGCCCGACAGCAGGACATAGACGAGGTCCTCTTCGCGCTCGCTTCCCTGCATCGCACGGTACAGCGCGGCGGTCTCGTCGAACGCGGCAACGTAGTCGTTGAGCAGATCCTCGTTTTCGCGGACAGACGCCGGAATGATGTAGTTTTCACGCACGCAGTCCTTCAGCTGCGGAATGCAGATGCTCTGGATCCGGTGGCGCACGAAATGGGTCACTGTGGAGAGCGAGACGTTATTGAAGCGTACCGTGAACGTCGCGGCTTCGAGGGCGCGCGGCCGCTTCGTTTTGACGACCGCGTCCAGCACCGCTTTGAGCATCGCCTTGTCTTCGAGCAGCGCGTCGATCTGTGCCGTCGGCAGCCCGTAACGCTCGATCAGCGCCGTGCGGGCGACGTTCTTTTCCGCGTCGGGACTGCAGGAGAGCAGCTCGACCGCCTTACCCGGGGCGTCGGTTTCTGCGCGCGCGAACGCGGGCAGATCCGGCAGATCGGCATAGTCCTTGTTTTTCTCTTCAAAATCGGCGAACACGCCGGGCGCGGCGGCTCTCGCCTGCTCGAGCAGGGAAAGACCGATCGCGTAGATTTCCGGATAATCCCTGCCTCTGCCGAACAGCATCGCGCGCAGAACGTTGCAAAGCTCGCGGCCGCCGAGGGAGCAGAAGAAGTTGGAATAGAAGCAATAAGGCAGCACGAACCGCGCGTCTTCCAGCGGCACGCCCGCTTCACAGAGCTTCGCATACAGCGCGAACAGCTTGTCCATGTGCGCCGTATAACGCGCCGCGAGCGCCGCGTCTTTGAACGCGGGGACATAATAGCCGCAGTCGGCAAAGTCCACATAGCGGCGCGATTTCACCGTAAACGACGCGAGACGGAACTCGATCATGAACTGTTCCACCACGACCGAGACGTTGTTGAACGCGAGGTTGAAGAAGAGGTGTTCGACCGTCGAGGTGTGACCGGACGCGGTCACCTTTTCGATCAGCCGTTTGTTTTTGTCCGCGTCGTGCGAACGGGCAAAGATCTCAAGCGCCGTCCCCTGCTGGGTCGAGATGCGGCCGGCCGCCGCGCAGACTTCCTCGCCGCAGGAGGATACGCCGATAATATGTACGCCGTTTTCCATAAGTCGCTTCTCCTTTTCTCATAGCTTTTCTCCATTTTAATAGATTGCCGCCCCTTTGTCAAGAATACGGCGGAATTCTTTCTTACGATTTCCTGAAAATGTCAAAAAGCGCTTGATAAAACAGAAAATACTTGCTATAATATACTGAAATTATATAGGATAATTATAGCGTACGACAAAGAAGGAGTGCTCTGTTATGGTAAAACGCAAGGAAGACATGACCCAAACCGTAAAGGTCAACATGCGCGGCGGCGACGGACAAGCCGTCGTGACCGACATTCTCGACAAAGGCGAATACAAGGGCAGCGCCCGTCTGCTCGGGACGATCCGCCTTGAGCCCGGCTGCTCGATCGGCGCGCACGTCCATGAGAACGAAGAGGAAGTGTTCTATGTGATCGAGGGCACCGCCACCTATTTTGACAACGGCAAGACCGAGATCATGCACGAAGGCGACAGCTGTATCTGCCTCGGCGGAGAAGAACACTCCATCGCGAACCGCGAGGAGAGCGGTTCTCTCGTCGTCTTTGCGGCGATTCTGACCTACTGATATGGGTACGCTGATCGTCATTGAGGGACTCGACGGCAGCGGCAAGGGCACGCAGGCGCAGTTGCTTTGTGAAGCGTTTGCCCTGCGCGGGATCGCGCACCGCAAGATCTCCCTCCCCCACTATGACGCGCCCTCCTCTGCGCTGGTGAAGGAATACCTTTCCGGCGCGTACGGCGACAAGCCCGGCGACGTGGGCGCCTTCGCGGCGTCGGCGTTTTACGCCGTGGACCGCTTTGCGGGCTTTCGCACGATCTGGGGCGACGACTACAACGCCGGGACGGTGATCGTCGCCGACCGCTACGCGACGTCGAACGCCTGCCACCAGATGACGAAACTCGATTCCGGCGACTGGGACGCCTATCTGCAGTGGCTCGACGACTTTGAATATCAGAAGCTCGGCGTGCCGAAACCGGATCTCGTCGTCTATCTCGATATGCCTATCGAGGTTTCGCAGACGCTGCTGCAGAACCGCTATCAGGGAGACAACGCCAAAAAGGACGTCCATGAGCGCGACGTCGCCTATCTTGCCGCCTGCCGCAATGCGGCGCTCTACGCGGCGAAGACAGAGGGCTGGCGGGTCGTCACCTGCAGCGAAAACGGCGCGCCGCGCACCCGCGAAGCGATCGCCGCGGACGTTCTGGCAATCGTACGGGAGGTCGTGCCTGATGCTTGAGTTTCATCCCGTCTCGCTCGCCGACCGGGAACTGATCAAACAAAAGCTCACTTTGGAGCCCCGGCAAGGCTGTGAATACGCGTTCGGCAACATCTTCTCCTACAGCGCGAAGTACCCGATCTTCGTCGCGGAGACGGGCGGCTGCTTTTTGACGAAATGCGTCGTCAAGGACATGGATTACTACTGCTTCCCCGTCGGCGGTGACAAAGAGGTCGCCGTCCGCGAAATGATCGAAACGATCGAACAAAGCGGCAGAAAATATGAAGTATATGGGATGACCGCAGCGGACGCCGCTATTTTGGAAGCGGCGTTTCCGGGCCGGTTTCCGATTGCGCCGGAACGCGACTCGTTCGATTACGTCTATCTCCGCGAAGACCTCGTGTCGCTCGCGGGCAAGAAATATCAAAGCAAACGCAACCACATCGCGTTCTTCACGCGCAACTACCGCTGGTCGTACGAGCGTATCACGCCCGCGACGATTCCGGAATGTATCGCCATGAGCGAACAGTGGCTCGAGAACAACAAAAACGAATATCACAACGATCTCGTCGAAGAGTTCTCCATGATCAAAAAGGCGTTCGCCAACTATGAAGACCTCGGTCTCATCGGCGGATTGCTGCGGGTGGACGGACAGGTCGTCGCCTACACGATGGGCGAATCGGTCACAGACGAGATGTTCTGCATCCACATCGAAAAAGCGTTCGCCGATGTGCGCGGCGCCTACCCGATGATCAACCAGACCTTTGTCCGCGAAGAGCTCGGCGCCTACCGCTATATCAACCGCGAGGACGACGTCGGTCACGACAATCTGCGCAAAGCAAAGCTGTCGTATCATCCCGCCTTTTTTGTGGAAAAATATGAAATGAGGACCGTATAAATGCGCATCATACCCGAAACCGCAGATCTGACGCAGCTGCACACGCTCTGGAAAGACGTCTTCGGCGACGAGGACGGGTATATCGACCTGTTCTTTTCCGGCGCGTTCCACGCGTCGCACCCCTTCGCCGTCATCGAAAACGGTGAGGTCCAAAGCGTGCTGTATCTGCTCGACTGTCAGCTGCAGGCAGGAAAGCAGCGCTACGACGGCTACTACCTGTACGCCGCTGCGACCAAACCGCAGTACCGGCGCCGGGGTCTGATGCGTACCCTGATCGAAGAAGCGAAGGCGTACATGCATGAAAGCGGCAAGGACTTCATCGTCCTTGTGCCGGCGACCAAGCCGCTGTACGACTACTACGAGCAGTTCGGCTTTCAGACGAAGCTCTACCGCTGGGCGGGCACGCTCTGCGGCTCCGGCAGATCTCCCGCCGACCTCATCACGAACGCGCGGTACGCCGCCCTCCCCGCCGGGCCGAACGACCGCTTTCTCTGGACGCAGGACAACCTGATATATGCGCTGGACTGCCTCTCGTTTTACGGAACGCAGGCGTTCGCGACGGACAACGTCGCCTTTCTCTTCGACGGCAGAACGGTCCGCGAAGCGGTGTCCGACACCGCGTGGAACGCCCAGTTCGGTCTGCTGGCGGCGCTGCCGCAAGGCGAGCGCGTCGCCGTTTACGGTCCGTATGCCCTTCCCGGCTTCCAAAAGCAGCCCTACGGGATGCTATACACAACCGACCACGCGCTGCTGTCGCGCTCCTATTACATGAATTTCGCACTTGACTGAGAAAGGAGAACCGCTATGCTGTACTGCTTTCTGGCGCAGGGCTTCGAGGAAGTCGAAGCGATCGCGCCGATCGATATGCTGCGCCGCACGAAGATCGACGTTCTGACCGTCGGCGTCGGCGCAAAGACCATTACCGGCTCGCACGGGATCCCGTTTGTCTGCGACCTGACGGACGATCAGATCGTCCTCAATGACGCGCTCGACGGCGTGATCCTCCCCGGCGGCATGCCCGGCACATTAAACCTCGAAAACAGCGCAACCGTTCAAAAGGCGCTCGACTTTTGCTTTGCCGACGGGAAGCTGCTTTGCGCCATCTGCGCCGCCCCGTCCGTTCTCGGACACAAGGGCTTTTTGCAAAACAAGGAAGCGACCGCCTTCCCCGGCTTTGAAGCGGACCTGCACGGCGCCGTCCTCAGCGACAAATATGTTGTAAGAGACAGCAACGTCATCACGGCGCGCGGCGCCGGCGTCGCACTCGACTTCGGCTTCGCGATCATCGCCGCACTCAAAGACAAGGCTTCTGCCGATCAGATCAAGGCGGCGATCCAATGCCCATGACGCCGTCACAGTTGCCGAAGGAACAAAAGATGCGGCTGCGCCCGGTCTGCGCAGCTGTACGCGCCAGGGTGCCGGACAAAGAGCAAAAGGCGAAAGAAATCTGCCGTCTGGTGCAGACGCTGCCAGCGTTTCAGGACGCCAAGACAGTCCTTTGCTATCTTTCCGCCGGAAGCGAAGTGGAAACGCGCGGCATTCTCGAAGCGTGTTTTCGCGCCGGCAAGCGCGTTGCCATCCCCCGCTGCTACGAAGACAGCCGGATGGAGTTTTTGCCCGTCACGGCAGTGTCGCAGGCAAGCGAGCTTTCCCGGTTCGGGATCGCGGAACCTCCCCACGGCGCGCCCGTGGACCCCGCCGACGCCGAGCTGTGCCTCGTGCCCGCCCTCGCGTATGACCGAAACGGTTACCGTCTCGGCTACGGCATGGGCTACTACGACCGCTATCTCAAGCGTTTTCCGGGCATCACCGTCGGACTTTGCTACGACGACTGTCTGCGCGAGACGCTGCCTATCAACCAAAACGACCGTCCCGTGCAGCTGATCGTCACGGAAAAACAGGTCATCACCATACTCTGAATGCGGAGGTATTCCCATGGACGAAAACAAATACCCGACCGACAACAGCGCGAATCCGTCCGCGTCCGGGTTTGATTCCTACCCGACGCCGCCGAAGCGCACGACAAAGTTCAAGGTCAATATCGACGGACTGGACAACGAGCCGCCCGCCTATGTACCTACCAATCCGGTCCGCACCCAGCCCGCCGCCACAAGGCAGCGTCCGGCGACCGGCAAGCCGGTCAACGACGCCGCACGTCGCGCCAACGCCAACGCGCGTCCGACCCAGACGTCACGGCCGCAGCAGCCCGTCCCTGCGAAGCCGCGCGTGCAGGAGCAAAAGAAAAAGAAGCGCAAAAAAAAGAGCCAACTGCAAAAGGAGCGCCGTAAGTACAAGCTGATCCGCGGCACGCTGATCACCCTTGTGTGCATCATCTGTATCGCGATCGTCACGGCGACGATCTCCACAATGGCGCTTTCGACGATCAATGACATCTTGTCGCTCAACAAGGAATCCAGCGGCGTCACCGTCGCGGTCGAGATCCCCGAAAAGGCGGATTTCAACAAAGTCTACGACATTCTGTGCGACAACGGACTGGTCAAGCAGAAGTTCCTTTGCAAGCTGTTCTGTAAGTTCCGCCACTACGATAAATACTATTCCTCCAAACAAAAGAAGGAAATCTTTATCGAATATGAACCGGGCGTCTATTACTTTGAGACCAGTAACGGCATCGAGGAGATGCTCGAGCAAATCAAGGTTTCGAACAATGTGGCCCGCGACACGGTCCGTCTGACCTTCCCCGAAGGCTGGACGATCGCGAAGATCTTTGAACGGATCGAAAAATACAACGTCTGCACGGCGGAAAAGCTTTACGCGAACCTTGATATTGTCGGCAAGCAGTTCAAGTTCTATGATAAGATCAAGGCGCCGAACGGCCGCTATCTCAAGGCGGAAGGCTATATCTTCCCCGACACCTACGACTTCTATATCGGCGAACAGGCGTCCTCCGTCCTCAAAAAGCTGTTTTCCAACTTCCAGTCGAAATGGACGAAGGAATTCACCGCCCGCGCCAAAGAGCTGGGCATGACGCGCGACCAGGTCATCACGCTCGCGTCGATCATTCAGCGCGAAGCGAAGGACAGCGACGAGATGCCGGTCGTCTCCTCGGTACTCCACAACCGTCTGGATCACCCTGAGCTCTATCCGCAATTGCAGATGAACTCCACGAAGGAATATATCACTGCCGTCAACGAATACGGGCTGTTCAACGAGGTCTATTACTCGATCTACCTGGATGCGTACAACACCTACGCCGTTACCGGTCTGCCCGCCGGTCCGATCTGTAACCCGGGTCTTTCCGCGATCAAGGCGGCGCTGTATCCAAAGGACACCAACTATTTCTTCTTCTGCCACGACTCCGACGGGAACATCTATCTTGCCGAGACGGCGGAAGAGCATCAGCGCAACACCGAAAGGATCTTGTTCGACTAAGATGAAACAATCAACCGCAAGAAAACCGGAGCTGCTCGCGCCGGCGGGAGATCTTCTCCGCCTGCGCGCAGCGGTACAATATCATGCAGATGCCGTCTATTTAGGCGGCACTGTTTTCGGTATGCGCTCTTCGCCGGAAAACTTCAGCGAAACACAGCTCGAGGAGGCCGTGGCCTTTTGCCATGAAAACGGCGTTAAGGTCTATCTGACCGTCAACGTCCTGCCGCGCAATGACGAACTCGCGCAGCTCCCCCGCTTTCTTGCCCACGCGAAAGACTGCGGCGTGGACGCGCTGATCGTCTCCGACCTCGGCGTGCTCGATTACGCCAAGCGGTACGCACCCGGCGTCGCTATTCACATCTCCACGCAGGCGGGCGTCGTCAACTACGCCGCCGCGAACGCGCTCTACCGTCTCGGCGCAAAGAGAATCGTCACGGCGCGGGAGCTGTCTTTGCGTGAGATCAAAGAGATGCGCCGCAACATTCCAGAAGATCTCGAACTGGAATGCTTCGTCCACGGCGCGATGTGCGTCTCGTTCTCGGGGCGGTGCCTGCTGTCGAACTACCTCACGGGGCGCGACGCGAACCGCGGAGACTGCGCGCAGCCCTGCCGCTGGCAATACGCGCTGCAGGAGGAAAAGCGCCCGGGGCAGTACTTCCCGATCGAAGACGGCGACGGCGGCACGTTTATCCTCAACGCGAAAGATCTTTGCATGCTCGACCATATTCCCGCGCTGGTTGACGCCGGGATCGACAGTTTCAAAATTGAGGGCCGCGCAAAGTCGGAATACTATGTTTCGGTCGTCACAAATGCCTACCGCCGCGCGATCGACGGGTATTTCGCCGACCCGCAGCCGGACTACAAGCCGGACCAGTGGGTGCGCGACGAGGTGACGAAGGTCAGCTACCGCCTGTACTGCACCGGCTTCTTCTTCGACGATCCGCACGACAACGCGCAAATCAGCTTTGCCGGCGGCTATACCCGCGACTGGGACGTAATGGCGGTCGTTGAAAAATGGGAAGACGGCGTGGCGTACTGCACGCAGCGCAACCGGTTTTTCACCGGCGACACGCTCGAGGTCCTCGCGCCTGACATCGTCCCCTTCTCCGTGACGCCAAAAGCGATTTTCAATGCGGACGGTGAGCAGGTGGAAGCGACGAACCACCCGATGATGGCGTTCTCGTTTCCGTGTGAGCAGCCGCTGCCGGCAGGCGCGTATTTGCGTAAAGAAAGAACAGAGCAATAAGAAGTCGACAGTCGTCAGTCAACAGCAAAGCCGCCCCAAAGGGCGGCTTTATTCTGTGCACTGTGCACTCAAAAAAGCATAAAGCAGAGCCGCACTTTCGCACAACTCTGCTTAGAACCGGCACACATAAGCTTCCTTATCGTATGCCCGGCGGAAAGCCGCAAACGCCAACGGAGGAAAGAACACACTATTTTTCTGAACGGCTGCCCCTTCTACCGCGGCAGCCGTTTCGCATACGCGCCGCTACCGTCTGTTGAACCAAGTATCTGCTTTGTTCTACGGTGCCTTGCTTTGATGAAAAGCCGCCTGACTCATCCGCCACATATAGTTTATGCCATGCACCGAACGTGATGCATGGCATTTTTTGGTATACTTTTCGTTACGCGTCGGGATACTTTTCCCTCAGCATCGAGAGCATGATCTTTGCCGCCTTGTAGATATCGCCGCAGCCGAGGGTAATGATGAGGTCGCCCGGCTTTGCGTGCTCCACGGTATAGGCCGAAACGCCGTCAAAGCCCTCGTACCAGACCGCGCCGGGGATCTTCTCAGCGAGATCCTTCGTGTAGATGTTATAGGTGTTGCGTTCGCGCGAGCCCATGATCTCGGTCATCACACAGCGGTCGGGAATCTGCAGCACACGGACGAAGTCGTCAAAGAGGATCGCGGTACGCGAATAGGTGAACGGCTGAAAGACCGCCCAGACGGTGTTGTAATCCATCTGCATCGCCGCGGTCAGCGTCGCCTCCAGCTCGCTCGGGTGATGGGCATAGTCGTCCGCGACGGTGATCCCGTTGATTTCACCGAGGATCTCAAAGCGTCTGCCTGCGCCGGCAAACGCGGCGATCCCCTTTTCACAGTCCGTAGCGGAAACACCGGCGTTCCTTGCGGCGGCAAAAGCTGCCAGCGCGTTGATGACGTTGTGCTTGCCGGGGATGTTCAGCTTGAGGTGCGCGATCGTCATACCGTGGAACTGTACGTCGAATTCCGCGAACGCGCCGCGGTTGTAACGAAGATTGGCGGGGCTGTAATCGTTCGACGGGTCGAAGCCGAAGGTGATCTTTTTCTTGTCGAGGTCCGCAACAGCGCGGCAGGTGTTTTCGTCGTCGCCGTAATAAATGACTGTCCGGCTCGTCAGGGAAGCGAACTTGCGGAACGACGCGATGAGATTGTCGAGATTCTTGAAATATTCAAGATGATCCGCGTCGATATTGAGGATGACCGCGACGTCGGGCGACAGCTCCAGATAGTGGTCGTGGAACTCGCACGCTTCGCAGACCATCGTTTCGCTCTTGCCGGTCAGCCCGTGGGAACCGATCAGCGGCAGCACGCCGCCGATGACCGCCGTCGGGTCGGCGTTCGCCATCACAAGCACCTGCGTCAGCATGGCGGTAACAGTTGTCTTCCCGTGGGTGCCGGACACGCCGATACAGTTATTGTAGCGGCGGGTGATTGCGCCGAAGAGAACGGCGCGTTCCACAGCGGGGATCTCCCCTGCCTTCGCGGCGACGAGCTCCGGATTATCCGGCAAAATCGCCGCGGTATAAACGATCAGTTCCGCGCCGGCGAGGTTCTCCGCCTTCTGGCCGAGCGTCACCTTGACGCCGAGGGCGCGCAGGTGGTCGATATTGTCGCCGGGGTTGTTGTCCGAACCGGTGACCGTATAGCCCCAGTCGTGCAAAATCTCCGCCAGCGGGCACATACCGGAGCCGCCGATGCCGATGAAATGCACACGTTTGACTGAAGCTAAAATAGAATCAAAACTCTGCATTGGTTCTACTCCTTGTAAAAAACTCATATTATTATATTCCTTTTTTTTGCTTCTGTAAATACATTCACCGAAACTTTTTCAAATCATAGGATGAAGCGAAGGAGGAGAGTGTATGCAAACGCCTGTTTTGATCCTCGGCAGCGACGAAAGAAGCGCCGCGCTGTTCCGGCTGCTGGAGCGGCAGAACCGCCCAGTGCTGCGTGTCAGTGCGCCCGATGACTGCGAGGAGATCCGCCGCGCCGTCCGCGAAAGCGAAACGATCGTTTTGCCGATTCCCGCAACAAAAGACGGCTGCCTTTTGGGTGGTGAAGCCAAGACGCCTTGGAAAGAGATTTTTCCTTTGTTTGATTCGACCCAGACTGTATGGGGCGGCGCGTTCACATCGGAACAAAACGCCTTATTCAAAGAACGCGCTGTCCCCTGCTTTGACTTTTTACAGAACGAAACCTTTGCGCTATACAACGCCGCGCTGACCGCGCAGGGCGCGCTGCGGCTGCTGCTCGAACACACACGGGGCTATCTGCCCGAACAGCGCATCCTGATCACAGGTTACGGGCGCGTGGGAAAAGCGCTGTCCCGCGTCCTGCGCGCGCTCGGGTGCGACTGTTTTATTGCGGCGCGCAGCGCGCTCCAGCGGCAGGAGGCGGTCCTCGCCGGCTGCAAGGCGCTCTCGCCGGATGATCTTTCGCGGGTGGCGTTTTTGTTCGATATCATCTGCAACACAGTCCCGGCGCGGCTGTTTTCGCTTGATACGCTGCACATATTGCGGCCGGGCTGTCTGTTTCTGGAACTCGCGTCCGCTCCGTTCGGCGCCGACCCGGATGACTGCGTAAAAGTCGGCGTCATCCGCATTGCCGGCGGCGGTCTGCCCGGCCGGTTCACCCCCGACGCCGCGGCCGGCGCCATGCTGCGCTGCATCGACAGCGAACGGGAGGTGATACCATGGATCGACCCATCATCGGCTACGCGATGACCGGTTCGTTCTGCACCTTTCGTCAGAGCGTGACGCAGCTGCAAGCCCTGCTCGACAGCGGCTACCACGTGCTGCCGATTCTGTCGTTCCAAGCCGCGTCGATCGACACGCGCTTCGGCAAGGCCGCAGATTGGATCCGTGAACTGGAGTCGCGGACAAACCGCCGCGTGATCCGGACGATCGAGGACGCGGAACCGATCGGGCCCAAAAAGCTGTGCGACCTGCTGGTCGTCTCTCCCTGTACGGGCAACACACTCGGCAAACTCGCCGCCGGCATCTACGACACGCCGGTGACGCTCGCCGTGAAATCGCAGCTGCGGGCCGAAAGGCCGGTGCTGCTCGGCGTTTCCACCAACGACGCGCTTTCCGGCTCTGCGCGGGCGCTCGGCGTGCTGCTCTCGGTGCGCCACCTGTTCTTTTTGCCGCTGGCGCAGGACGCGCCGGAGGGCAAGCCGCGCTCGATGGTCTGTCTGTTTGAGCAGACGCTTCCCGCTGTAAAG
>JAFYDS010000233.1 GCA_017544665.1 Clostridia bacterium
GCCACATGGGCGCAGATGGCCTGGAAGATGGGCTTGACATGGGGCCAGGCTTCGGGGGAGCCGCCGGGCATCATGGACGGGCCCAGCAGGGCGCCCTCTTCGCCGCCGGACACGCCGGTACCGATATAGAGCTTGCCCTTGGATTCCACATACGCGGTTCTGCGAATGGTGTCGGGGAAGTGGGAGTTGCCGCCGTCGATAATAATGTCGCCGTCCTCGAGCAAAGGCAGCAGCTGGTCGATCATCGCATCGACCGAGGGACCGGCCTTGATCATCATGAAGACCTTGCGCGGCTTTTCAAGATTCGCCACCAGCTCTTCAAGGCTGTGGCAGCCGATGATGTTCTTGCCGCTCGCGCGGCCGTTGACGAAGTCGTCCACCTTGGAGGTGGTGCGGTTGAACACCGCGACGGTGAAGCCCTTGGACTCCATATTCATGACGAGGTTTTCGCCCATGACGGCGAGTCCGATCAAACCGATATCAGCTTTTTTCATAACAATACACTCCTTTTATCGTTGTACACGGGCGTTGCCCTTATAGATATCCCAGACCTGTTTTTCGTCTGCGGGTTCCGCGTAGTCGTTGAGACTGCTCGCCGCCAGCACGCCGGTCGCCCAGCCGAACTGCAGCCATTTGTCGGGCGTCCAGTTCTGCAAAACGCCGTAGAGCAGACCGCCGGAGAAGCCGTCGCCGCCGCCGATGCGATCCATGACCTGGATCGGTCGCGGCTCTTCGATGTACCAGTTGCCGTCCGACCAGAGGATCGCGCCCCAGAGGTGCTCGTTGGCGGAGATCACCTGCCGCAGTGTTGTCGCGTAGGCGCGCGCCTGCGGATACTTTTCCCGAACCTGATCGATCATGCTTTGGAAGCGTTCGATCTTGGACGCGAGTTCCTTGCCGCCGGCCTCGGGACCCTGGAAGCCCAGACAGAGCTGGAAGTCCTCCTCGTTGCCGATCAGTATATCGGCGACCGAGGCGATCTCATGGAAAGCCTTGCGCAGTTCTTCTTCGCGGCCCTTCCAAAACGTCGCGCGGTAGTTGAGATCGAAACTGACAAGAGTGCCGTACTGCTTGGCCTTTTTCGCGATCGCAAGGCAGCACTTTGTTGTCTCCTCGCTCATCGCGGCGATCAGACCGGAGAGGTGGAAGATGCTGACGCCCTCGACACCGAAGATACGGTCAAGGTCAAAATCGTCGGCGGACAGTGTCCGGCCGATCTCGCCGGCGCGGTCGTTCCAGACGCGCGGCGCCCGCAGGCCGAAGCCGGAATCCGCGATATTGAACTGGTGCCGGAAGCCCCAGGGACCGCCCTGCGGCACTTCTTTCCCCTCAAAGCGGATATTGCGTGCGCGAAGCTGCCGCTTGATGAAGTCCGCCATCGGCGAGCCCTCGACGAATTTTGTCATCGCAAGGCACTCGTTGCCGAGGCTGGACGACACGTTCAAAACGTTGGTCTCTGCCGAAGTCGCCTGCAGGTAGAACAGATTGCTGTTCTGTACCGCCATGCGATCCTGCGGGGTAATCCTGAGACCCATGCTAGTGACTGTAGCGATTGCGTATTTTTTCATAACTGACACTCCTTTACACACCGCCGGATGCGGAAAGACCGCCGTCGACCGGTAAGTTTTGATATAGAATATCAATTTATATTATCATATTGTGCGCCAAAAATCAAGAATTTCGCGGCAGAATGTTCCGAACATTACAGCGGTTTGCAGCGTTTTTTACAACTTGTTTCAGGCAGTAAACCCCAAATAATCCCCAAGCCGTGAGACTCACTGAATAATAGACAGCGAAGAAAAGCCTTCAACCAGCGTGGTTGAAGGCTTTTGCATGGTTGCGGAGATAGGATTTGAACCTACAACCTCCGGGTTATGAGCCCGACGAGCTACCGGATTGCTCTACTCCGCGGTATTTGACTTTTTTGGTGCCTGTATATTATAGCCTGCACACCAAAAAAAGTCAAGTCTTTTTGTAAAAAACTTTTCGACTTCTTTTTCAGTTCGAATTTTTCTGTGTGAGTCCTGTTGCGTCCCAGACGGACAGGGAAACGGTCGTCCCCTTTTCAAAGCTCAGCCCCGCGACGAGCGACATGGTATAGACCTCCCCCACTTCATGGGTGCCGTCGTTTTTGAGCATGATCTTTTCGACCTGGAAGCCGTCTTTCGTGAGCATCTCGTACGCGTCGATATAGTTGTACCCGACCACGTCGCGCAGTTCCACCAGCGGCTTGCCGGAACTGACCGTCACGATCAGCGTCGTCCCCTTCGGGACGGTGGTGTTCGGGGTCAGATTCTGGCTGATCACTGCGTTTTTGCGAACGGTTTCACTTGACTCGAACTCGATCCGGAAATCGAAGTTACGCGGAAACGTCAGGTTCGTCGTCAGATCGGAATAGGTCAACACCAGACAGTTCGGCACGGTCACCATCTCTTTTGTCGGCTCGTTCTCGTCCGTTTCGGCGGTCGGGCGGGTCGAAGGGACGGTCGTGTCGTCGTCGCTGTTCAGCGGCAAAAACGTCAGCGGTGCAAGGATGCTGTCGAGCAGCGGGATCTCCATGCGCTGATAGAGGAACGTCGAATAGAGCGTACAGAACAGCATCGTGCCGATCACAAGGATCGCAAGGAACGCCTCCAGTCCGAGCAGCCCCGCAGACGCCTCTTTTTTTTGCCCCGGCTCGCCGTCGAGGTCGAACAGCAGTTCTTCGTCTTCCGGCGCCAGCTCGTAATCGTCCTGTGCTTCTGTTTTCGGCTCCACGTCCGCGTCCGGTTCGACCGGGGCGGATATAAACTCCTGCGGATAGAGCCGTTCGAGCAGCGCGTCCATCGTCGGCAGACGGCGCTGGGGATACAGCTGCAGCGCCGCGTACAGCGTTTCGATCGCGTCAGGCGGGAGCGTCCGCGCCACATCGACCGGAATCGCTAGATCGTCGCTCAGCAGCCGGTCGGACGCGTCCGGCGGGACCGTTCCGGTCAGGCAGAGGAAAAACACCGCCATGATCGCGTAAACGTCGGAGACCGGGTCGGGCAGCGACGTGCCGTTTTGCAGCTCCATCGGCGCAAAATGCGGCACGGGCGCCGTGTGGAACGCGGCAAGGTCGGTCTTGGTCTGCGGAATCGTAAAGCCGCCGAGATGCAGTCTCCCGTCCGCGCCGACATAGACGCAGGAAGACGAAATCGCCAGATGCAGAATGCCCTGCGCGTGCAGCGCCGCCAAAGCGCGGAATATCGGCTTGAACGCGATACAGCAGTCGTGCCACGACAGCACGTGCTCCGGTTGGCGCATATACTCGGCGAGGCTGATGCATTCGAGCGCGGCGGTCACGGCGTAAACCGTCGCGTTGAGGAACAAGACGGCATACACCTGCGGCAGCGCCGCGTGCGTCGCGTTTTTCTGCAGCGTCTGCCAGAGCGTGGAAAAAGCGCCCATGCCGCTCTGATAGACCAGCTCGCAGTTCATCCGCACCCGCACTTCGCTTTCGCCTTCTGCGCGCGAAATCAGCTTTTCGGGGAGATATTCGCGGATCTGCACCGTCTGCATCGTCTGCAGGTCCTGTCCGGCATACACGGTGCTGTCCGCCGTCAGGGAAATCACCTTACCGACAAGATAGCGGCCCGCCAGCACAGCGCCTTTCGGAAGATACGGCGCGTGCTGCGGTTGCGTGTTGTCATAGCCGCAGTGCGGGCAGCGCGGGTTCGAAGGGTCGATCGGCTGCATACAGTGCATACAAAGATGTTGGAACGAAGCCATGCCGGCGTCCTCCTTCGTCAAAGAGAGTCGGTGATCTTACTTTCCTTTCGCAGTCGTCGGCTCGGCAGGCGTGCTGACAACCAGCGGAGAAGAGTAATCGGAATACACGCGGCCCTGCTCCGTCACGATATAGGTCTGCATATAGATATAGGTCTTATTGCATTTCTTCGGCAGCTTGACGACGACCGTCTTTGTCGTGGCGACCGGCACTTCCGCCGCCATCGTCAGATCCTTGCCCTCGGTCTCGGTCACAAAGATCCGGTAGCCGTCGCACTGTTCGTTCGGCGTCCACTTGATTTTGATTTTCGCGCGCGCCGGATCGCCGGAGACAAACTTCGGCGAGACTGTCAGCGGCTTGGTCGTGACGGGCAGTACGTTCGTTTCCGCGCCCTTGCGGTTGACGTCCTGCAGCGTGGCGTAGGCGCGGATCTTGTAATACGCGGTCGAGCCGGACGCCTGTTCGCGCACGGTCAGCGAAGGCGCCGCCGTCTTGGTCACTTCCTCATACTTACCGGTTTCTTCGTTGAAGCGGGTCACGATATATCCGGTCGCGCCGGCAGCCGCATCCCATTGCAGGCGATAGCTTGTCGTTGTCAGATCGAGCGTTTTGACGTTTTTGATCGCGCCGGGGACCGTGTAGGCGGTGAAGGTCTTGGACGCCGCCGCCTTGACACGTGTGCCGTCGGACGCAACTGAGATCGCGCGGACGCGGTATTTATAGAGCATCGCGGGCTTGAGGTTGACCATCCGGACATAGTTATTCGCCGTTTCACCGAGCAGATTGAACTTCTTGTCGGTCGTATTGTAGTAGTAAACCTCATATTTTTCCGCGCCGTTGATCATTTTCCAGTTCAGCTTATGACTGTTGTCGGTCGTCTCGCTCTGAGTGATCTTCGGCACGGCGTTGACGGTCGTATAGACACGGATCTTGACGAGCTTGCCTTCCGTCGTCTTGCCGCCGGCGACCAAAATCGGACGCAGCGCGAGCACGTATTCGTCGCCCGGCTCGAGCTTTTTGAGCGTGTAGGCGGTCTTGGCGGTCGTGCCGATGGAATCGTACTTCTTCGTTTCCTTGTTGTACCGCAGCAGTTCGCACTTCGTCACGCTGCCGCTGTAGCTCCAGCTGATGGTGACAGAACGGGTCTTCTTTTCGGTTTGCTTGACCTGTACGGTCCCGACGCTTTGCGCCGACACGATCAGCGTCAACAGGCACACCAGCGCGCACAGCACGACCGGCAGCCAAAGCAGCCGTTGTTTGGAAAAGTGATTGTGTTTCATATAAAGAACTCCTTTCGGTTCAGCGTATCAGATTCAAGCTTCGATCGGCATCGTCGCGAACGCGTTCAGCGACAGATCCGCCCGTTTGCCGGCGTTGTATTCGTAGTATGCCTGCGCCCCGATCATCGCGGCGTTGTCGCCGCAAAGCGGAAGGTCCGGCAAGAACAGCCGCCAGCGCTGTTTGTCGCAAAGCCTTTGCATTTCAGATCGCAGCACGCTGTTGGCGGAGACGCCGCCGGCGAGGACGATCGTTTTGCAGCCGCACTCGAGCGCGGCCTGTTTTGTATGGTCGCACAAGTTTTTCACAACGGCGGCGAGGAACGACGCGCCGAGGTCCTCTTTTTTGAGGGTCTCCCCTTTTTGCACCGCGTTATGCAGCTGATTGATGACGTTCGTTTTCAGCCCGGAAAAGCTGAAGTCGAGCGGCGCGCCGTCCACGCGCGGCACCGGAAAGCGAAACGCCGCGTTGTCTCCGGTCTGCGCCAGTCTGTCCAGATGCAGCCCGCCCGGGTACGGCAGTCCCATCGCGCGGGCGGCTTTGTCGAGCGCTTCGCCCGCCGCGTCGTCCCGCGTTCTGCCGAGGACGGTAAAATCGGTGTAGTCGTTCACCCGCACGAGGTGGGTGTGTCCGCCGCTGACGACAAGGCACAAAAACGGCGGTTCGAGTTCCGGGTGCGAGAGATAGTTCGCCGCGATGTGTCCGCGCAGATGGTGGACCGGGATCAGCGGCAGTCCCTTCGCGTAGGCGAGGCTTTTGGCGTAATTCACGCCGACGAGCAGCGCGCCGATCAAGCCGGGCGCGTAGGTCACCGCGACGGCGTCGATCCCGTCGAGCGTCGTGCCCGCGTCGTCAAGCGCTTTTTGTACCACGCCGCTGATCGCTTCGGCGTGCCGGCGCGAGGCGATTTCGGGCACCACGCCGCCGTACAGCTTATGTTCCTCCACCTGCGACGCGATCACGTTCGACAGCACGGCGCGGCCGTTTTCCACAACGGCGGCCGCCGTTTCATCGCAGGAGGATTCGATGGCTAAGATTCGCATGGGGGGTCATCCTTCTTTTTTGGAAAGTCGCGCGTCAAGAGCAGCGCGTCCTCCGTCGGTTGTTGATAGTAGTTTTTGCGTCTGCCGCGCTCCGTGAAGCCCATGGCGCTATAGAGCGCGATCGCGCCCGTGTTGCCCGCGCGGACTTCCAGCGTCAAGAACGCGCAGCACTGTTCTTCGCAGAACGCAACCGCCGTTTGCAGCAGCGCTTTGCCGTAGCCTTTGCGCCGGAACGCGGGGGCAACGGCGAGGTTTGTTACGCTCGCTTCGTCGAGCACCAGATGCAGCCCGATATAGCCGACGACGTCGCGGCAGACGGACAGCGTCCAAAGGTGGGCCTGTTCGTTTTTCAGCTCAGCGCGGATGCTCTCTTCGCTCCACGGCGTCGAAAAGCACTGCCTTTCGAGCGCGGCGACCGCCGGAACGGTCTCTTCAGTCAGCGGTTCGATCACAGGCTGCGCGACGTTTTGCAGCCACGGAATCAGGAAGGCTTCGAGCACGTCGCGGGTCGCGCGGTAAACGGCTTCGTCCCCGCCGAAGGGGTCAGGCACACCGCCCGGGGGCACGACGAGCTTTTCTTTCGACACAAAGGGCAAAAGCGCGGCGCGGTGGCTTTCGCTCATGCAGATGACGTAGTCGCTCTCGTCAAGGAGATACGGCGTCAGCGCCCGCGCGCGGTGCGCGCTGAGGTCAATATCCGTTTCCGCCATCACGGTCACGGTGTTTTCCGAAACGCTGTCGCCCGGAAACGCGGCGATCCCCGCGCTCGAGACCGCGACGGGCAGACCGAGCCGGTCCGCTTCCCGCTGCAGCAGCGCTTGCGCCATCGGGCTGCGGCAGGTATTCCCGGTACAAACACACAGCACGCGCAGCATCCCGCTCACCTTTCCTTATTTTTGGGTAGAAAATCTGAAATTATATCATGTAGTATTATATTTTACCATTCTTTTTCAAAAAAGGCAAGGGGTTTCGGGAATATGGGGAGAAGGAAATGAGGGACAAGGGACTAGGGACTAGGGACTCGGGACTAGGGACTA
>JAFYDS010000234.1 GCA_017544665.1 Clostridia bacterium
AAGCCGTGCTTGACAAGGGCGAGCTCGTCATCGGCACCAGCCCCGACTTCCCGCCGTTTGAAAACCTGAACGACGACGGCTCCATCACCGGCATCGAGATCGATATCCTCACCAAGATCTGCGAAAAGCTCGGCGTCACGCTGAAGATCGAACAAATGGATTTCGATTCCGTGCTGCTCGGCGTGCAGGCAGGTAAATTCGACCTTGCCGTTTCCGGCATCACCGCCACGGAAGAAAGAAAGCAGAACGCGCTGTTCACCGATCCCTACTGCCTGGCCAACATCGCCATCGTGGTCAAGGAAGGCAGCGACGTGAAGGGAAAAGCTGACCTGGCCGACAAAACCGTTTCGCTGCAGACCGCCACCACCGCGGAGCTTTTTTGCAACGCCAACAACTTCAAGAACAACGCCTTCCAGGCCAACGCCGACGCGCAGATCGCGCTGACGAGCGGCAAGGTGGACGCCTGGATCATCGACGACCTGACCGCCAAGGATATGGTTGCCGCCTATAACGCCGAGCATGACGACAAGCTCGTGATTCTCGACGAAGCGATGACCACCGAGCCCTACGGCTTCGCCACGAAGCTGGGCAACGACGCGCTGATCGGTGAGATCAACACGATTCTCGCGTCCCTGCTGGCAGACGGCACGATCAAGGATCTGTTCGCGAAATATGAAGCGGACTTCGTCGATCCCGCGACCGCCGCATAACACCGGACAAAACAACGGCTTGGCTGTATCGTCGCTTACGATACAGCCAAACTTTTAGGGAGAAATCAACATGCAGTTTTTTACCAGCTTTTATTTGAAATTTGTTGACATCTTCATCACCCGCGGCATGTATAAGATGGTGCTCAGCGGTCTCAAAAACACCGCTGTCATCACGCTCGGCGCGCTGGCGATCGGCGTTGCCATCGGTATGGTGATCGCCATCGTCAAATACTTTGCCGACGACAGCAAGGCGCTCAAGCCCCTCGCGTGGCTGTGCGACGTCTATACCACCGTGGTGCGCGGCATCCCGATGGTCGTGCTGCTGATGATTTTCTATTATATCATTCTGGTTTCCGCCGAAGGCATTACCGTCGGCATCATCGCGTTCGGCATCAACTCCGGCGCCTATATGGCGGAGCTGATCCGCAGCGGCATCAACGCCGTGGACCGCGGCCAGATGGAGGCCGGGCGCAGTCTGGGCATGTCCAAGCTGCAGACCATGCGCAAAATCATCCTGCCGCAGGCCGTGCGCTATATTCTGCCCGCCATCGGCAACGAAATGATCGCGCTGGTCAAGGAAACGTCCGTTGCCGGTTATGTTGCCGTGGCGGAGGTGACCCGTTCCATCTTCCTGATCCGCAACAACACCTATGAATCCGTTGTCACCCTGACGCTGCTTGCCGCGATCTATCTTGTCATCGTGATTATTCTGACGCGGCTTTTGAAACTGCTGGAAAGGAGACTGTCCAACAATGCTAAACGTCGTAAATCTTGAAAAACACTTCGGCGGTGAAAACGTCCTCAACGGGATTTCCACCGAAATCAACAAGGGCGACGTGGTCTGTGTGATCGGTCCCTCCGGCTCCGGCAAAAGCACGTTCCTGCGCTGCCTGAACATGCTGGAAAAGCCGACCGGCGGCAAGATCATCTTTGAAGGTGACGATCTGACTGACAAACATATCGACCTCAACGCCCACCGCCAGAAGATGGGCATGGTGTTCCAGCAGTTCAACCTGTTCCCGCACATGACAATTCTGGAAAACCTGACCACGGCGCCGATGCTGCTCAAAAAGCGCAGCAAACAGCAGGCGCAGGAAAAGGCGCTCGAGCTGCTCGGCCGTGTCGGGCTTGCCGACCGGGCAAACGACTATCCCGCGCAGCTTTCCGGCGGACAGCAGCAGCGTGTCGCCATTGTGCGCGCGCTGTGCATGGAGCCGGACGTGATGCTCTTTGACGAGCCGACAAGCGCGCTCGACCCTGAAATGGTGGGCGAGGTACTGGACGTCATGAAGGAGCTCGCGAAAGAGGGCATGACGATGGTCGTCGTCACCCACGAAATGGGCTTTGCCCGCGAAGTCGCGAACCGGATCCTGTTCCTCGCCGACGGCGTGATCGCCGAAGAGGGGACGCCGGACGAAGTTTTCGATCACCCGCAAAGCGAACGGCTGCAGTCGTTCCTTGCGAAAGTGCTGTAAGGAGGACGTACGATGGGTACGCTCAAAGGCAGAAATTTTCTCAAATTACTGGATTTCACCCCCGCCGAGATCGGGGAGTTCCTCGATCTTGCCGCGCTGCTCAAAGCCAAAAAGAAGGCCGGCGAGCCGCACCGCCTGTGCGAGGGGAAGAATATCGCGCTGATCTTTGAAAAGACCAGCACCCGTACGCGCTGCGCCTTTGAAGTCGCGGCGGCGGATCTCGGGATGCACCCGGTTTATCTCGACCCGAAAAGCTCCCAGGTCGGTAAAAAAGAGAGCATCGCCGACACCGCCCGCGTGCTCGGCCGGATGTTCGACGGGATCGAATACCGCGGCTACGGGCAGGAGATCGTCGAAGACCTCGCCAAATATTCCGGTGTGCGCGTCTGGAACGGGCTGACAAATGTGTTTCACCCGACCCAGATTCTCGCGGACTTTCTGACGATCCAAGAGCACTTTGGCGCGCTCAAAGGGAAAAAGCTCGTCTATATGGGCGACGCGCGCTATAATATGGGCAACTCCCTGATGGTCGGCTGCGCGAAGATGGGGATGCACTTTGTCGCCTGCGCGCCGAAAGCGTATTTTCCCGACAAGGCGCTGATCGAAACCTGTCAGGCGATCGCTGCCGAAACCGGCGCGACGCTGGAATTCATCGAAGACCCGATGACGGCGACCAAAGGCGCCGACGTGATCTATACCGACGTGTGGGTCTCGATGGGTGAGCCGGACGCAGTGTGGCAGGAGCGGATCGAAGCGCTGCTGCCGTATCAGGTGAACAAAGCGCTGATGGAAAACGCCGGAGAGCAGTGCCGCTTCATGCACTGTCTGCCCGCGTTCCACGATCTTGGTACGACCGTCGGACAGGAGATCTTCGAAAAGTTCGGGATCGACTGTATGGAGGTGACGGACGAGGTGTTCGAATCGCCGCAGTCCATCGTCTTTGACGAGGCGGAAAACCGTATGCACACGATCAAGGCAGTGATGGCGGCGACGCTTTGATTGCCAGAGATTAAGTGCACAGTGCACAGCGCGCAGATCAGTCGACAGTCGTCAGTCGACAGCGCGCGCCCGACCGCGGTGGCGGAACGCTGTCGTATTCCCGCGCGAACGGGAACAAGTGCCTTATGTGGCTGTGCGCCGCTTTACAGCTATGATACAGCTGTTATACAGCTGTTGTACAGCTATTTTAACGCTATTGTACACCTGTGGTACAGCAGAAACCCAGATTTTATGCGGGTTACAGGTGATTTGATGGTATTAATACTAATAATACATCCTAAAACTTTTGAAAAAAAGAAAAGATAATAGAAAAGTTTAACCCGCTGTTTTACAGGCTATGATACATGCTGTTGTACAGCTAATGTACACCTTGCCCGTGCTCCCGCACACGCAATTCCACATTCCACATTCCAAATTCCAAATTCACACTGCACACTCAATCCCTCAATTCTCGGCTGCCGCCTCGGTCGGCGCTTCGCAGCCGATGGCTGCGAGGTCTCCACCGGAGACCCGCGCCCATCAATCCTTCTCCAAGGAGTGATCTATAACCATGGCATATCTTGTATTAAGCAACGGCGCTGTCTTTGAAGGCACGCGCATCGGCGCAACCGGCGACACGATCGGCGAACTGGTGTTTACCACCGGCGTGGTCGGCTATCTTGAAACGCTGACCGACCCGAGCTACGCCGGACAGATCATTATGCAGACCTTCCCGATGATCGGCAACTACGGCGTGATCGAGGAGGACTTCGAAGGCATCAGCGCCGCGAAGGGCTATGTGGTGCGCGAACTCTGCGACACCCCGAGCAACTTCCGCAGCCAGTATGCGCTCGACCGCTTTCTCAAGGACAGCGGCATCCCGGGCATCTGCGGCGTTGATACGCGCCAGCTGACACGGATTATCCGTGAAGAGGGCGTCATGAACGCGATCATCTGCGACGAAGTCCCCGCCGATCTTTCGGCGGTACAGGCGTACCGCGTCAAAGGCGTTGTTTCGGCGGTGAGCTGCCGGGAACCCGGACTCTACCGCGCCACGGCGAAGAAAAAGTACGACGTGACGCTGATCGACTACGGTGAAAAACGCGGGATCCTGCGCGCTTTACGGGCGCGCGGCTGCGACGTGACAGTCGTCCCGCACGATATCTCCGCCGAAGCGATCCTTGCCTCCGGCACGCAGGGCGTGGTCCTTTCCAACGGCCCGGGCGACCCGAAGGACAACGTCTTTGAAATTGAACAGATCAAAAAGTTGATCGGCAAACTGCCGGTGTTCGGGATCTGCCTCGGTCACCAGCTGACGGCGCTCGCCATGGGCGGCGACACCGTCAAGCTGCGCTACGGTCACCGCGGCGCGAACCAGCCTGTCCGGGATCTGAACGGCACGCGCACCTATATCACGAGCCAGAACCACGGCTACGCGGTCGTCGCCGAATCGCTCGGCGACAAAGGCGTCGTCAGCTTTGTCAACGCCAACGACGGCTCCGTCGAAGGCGTCCGGTATCCCGAACGCAAGTGCTTCACGGTGCAGTTCCACCCCGAAGCCTGTGCGGGACCGATCGACACAGGCTTTTTGTTCGACCGCTTTCTCTCTTTGATCGGAGGTGACGACTGATGCCGAAAGATACGTCTATTCGTAAGGTCCTGATGATCGGCTCCGGTCCGATCGTGATCGGGCAGGCGGCGGAGTTCGACTACGCCGGCGCCCAGGCCTGCCGCGTCCTCAAAGCGGAGGGCATCAACGTCGTGCTCGTCAACTCCAACCCTGCGACGATCATGACCGACAAACACCTCGCGGACGAGATCTATCTCGAACCGCTCAACGCCGACACCGTGCGGCGGATCATTGAAAAAGAACGCCCCGACGGTCTGCTTGCGGGTCTC
>JAFYDS010000235.1 GCA_017544665.1 Clostridia bacterium
CAGCAGGTCGGAGTTCTCCAGTCCGCAGTCTATGTAGCTCTCGCAGTCGGTGGCGCCGATCTGCAGCATCGTCGTCAGCGGCAGGAAGTCGATGGCCGCGATCTGCCCATCGGTCAGGGTGCTGACCATGGGATAGAGGGCGGAGATGTTCTCCCCGCTGACCTCGTCATAGGGCTTTGTGAAGAAGTCATACATCGTGCCGTCGCCGTAGGGGGTCTCCCTCAGCACGGCATAGAGCGCGGCGGCGCGGGCATCCGCGGTGCCTTCAGCGAGTTCTACGGACGCCTCCATATTGCGGTTGATCATATCCACCATATCGCCGGGATCGGCGACGTTGACCTCGTTGGGCTCGACGTCGCCGACGCCGACCTGCAGCAGCTCACTGACGTCCTGGGGCTCGGCGTCCTTCTCGTCGCTCTCGCCGGCAAGCGACGCCTCATAGTCGAGCAGCATCGTGCGCGTGGCCTCCCAACTGCCCAGCAGGGCCCGGGCGGTGTCGTTATAGAGAGACGCCATTTCGCGGCTCGCGTCCGCCGGACGGACGCCCGCCTGGGCGTACTGCTCGTCCAGCCCCTCGGGGCCGAGCGCGGACAGGCGCTGCAGCCAGGTGGTCTCGTTGGCGTCCGTCGCCAGCGCGAGCATCTGCTCGAGGAGCATCACGACCTGCGTGTTGCCCTGCATGAGCGTGGTGGTCAGGTCGACGGTGGTCTTCTTTTCCTCGGCAGACAGCGCTTTATACTGCTCGTCGGTCAGCCCCAGCTCTTCCTTTGTGGGATTGAGAAGCAGCTCCGCCATGTTGTTGCCGCAGTCCTCGTTGAAGATCTTGCTCAGCACCGTGTAGGCGTACTCCGCCTTTGCCCGGTTCGCGTCAATGTCGGAGTTGTAGTTGGCGCGGTACTCCTCGATCGAGGCGAGGAAGCTGTCCACAAAGGGCTTGATCTGGCTGTCGCGGTATTTGTCCATCAGCACGGCGTAATCCGAGAAGGAGTAGCCGCCGTTCATGTTCATCACCGCAAGGTCGGTGAGGGCTTCCAGACTGTTCTCGGTGGTCTTGTAGCCGAGGTAGACGAATTTCTCCGTCTTCATCGCGCTGCCCGCGCCCTCGTTGAGGTTTTTGTCGAACACGGTGTAGCCCGCGTCGGTAAGCGCTTTTTTCGCTTCTTCGGCGGTTTCGCCCATACCCACCATGACGTCGGAGATATAGGCAGGCTTCGACGCGGCAAAGGTACGCACGGGCTCGCCGAGCGCAAAGACAAAGACGAATATCAGAGCAAGAATCGTTCGTAAGATTTTCATTTGGCAACCACCTTTTGGTTTTTTTTATTCTTCGATTTAAGTCTTGAACGGAAAGTGATAAAAAACAGTATCACAAACGTGATAAGCGGCAGTACGAATCCGAAATACTTATACTGCGACTGCACGAGGGTGTTATAGATCGAATGATAGGTCATCGACATGACCAGAAGCGCAAAGGAGCCCGGTATAAACAGTTTTTTCTTCTGATGGATGAAATGCAGCCCGAGTCCCACGACGCCGGTGCAGACGCCGTGCATCAGGGCGGCGCCGAAACCGCGGAGCAGCGCCCAGATCAGAGAGACCGTGGAGAAGTTCTGCAGCAGGATCATGATGTTTTCGAGGATCGCAAAGCCCACGCCCAGCGCAAATCCGACGGAGAGAAGTTTTTCTCTGTTGTCCGTGAACACAAAGGCAAAGAACAGCACCGGAAGCGCTTTGACGATCTCCTCGGTGACGGGAGTGAACGCGGTCGTCACGTATTCATAATCCATATTGAACCCGCGCAGGATGTAACCGTTGACCTCGGAAACGAGCAGGCAGCAGAAAATGCCTACGATCACGAAGCCCACGACGGTCCGGGCGAATCTATCCTTGATGATCGGCAGAAGGAAAAGCATCGGGACCGTGACGCAAAGAAAAGCGATATAGATCATATTGTTTTCCATCTGTCGATCCCCCTTTTAATCATCGGTAATATCAGGATCATGTCAATGCACGTCAAAATCGAGAGGATCAGCACGGCGATCTCCCAACCGAGTGCGCGAGCCGCAAGCGTTGCCGTCAGCAAAACGGCGTACAGGAGCGCGATCCAATTATAAACGCGCACGCAGTGGATCACGCCGAATTCCACATCGGGGATGACGGCGTGCTTGAAATTGAAATAGGAGGCTGCCGCGGCGAACAGCGCCACCGCGCCGCAGCAGATCTTTGACACGGCGGGTATTTCCGAAAGAATTACCGGCGCGGACAGAAGCAAGATAGCGACCGGCGCCGCAAGCGCGATAACGCGGTATTTTTTAACGCGTTTGTTTCCGTCGTCGACAAGTCCGTCCATCAAGCCCGCGTTGGCGGTCAGAAGGAAAAGGAATACGCCGATATACGTCAGATAATCGAGACGGAACGCACGCTCCTCAAATCCGGCGATCCGCCGGATCACCGCCAGAAGATATCCGAACATCATACAGCCGACCGCTCCGGCGATCATCTTTGCGTAGAGCGGCGTCTTTTTTGAAAGAAATACTATTATGCCGTAAGTAAAACCGGCAACGGAGCCTGCAAGCAGAAACAGCTCCGATAAAAACGCTGTGTTCATCGAAAATCCACCCCTTTTCGCTTAATAATCTGTTTCATATTCAACTCCGTCCGCCCTCCTGTTTCTTTTCCGAGTGTATATCCATATCGGAAATAATATCTTTCATTCGTACGCCGAGCGCGTTCATCAGCTTTCCCATATTGAAGCCGTCGGGAATGCGATCCCCGTTTTCCCACCGGTAGATCGTCGTAAACGACACGCCCACCTCGTCGGCGAGGTCTCTTGTCGACATACCGCGCTCTATGCGGAGTTTTTTCAGTCGCTCTCCTATCGTTTTCGCGTCCTTGACGTCGTCGTACTGAAAGCTGTCGATCTTCTCCTCCGGCGGAAAACGGAGCTTCTGAAAGCTCGATCTCAGCGCTTGCTCCGAAACGGGTTTTACTATAAAGTCGCTGACGGGCACGGAAAACGCCTGAAGCGCGTATTCGGGGAATCCCGTGACAAAGATGATATTCAGCCGTGAATTGATCTGACACATCAGCTCTGCGACCTCTATGCCGTTCAGCCCCGGCATATCGACGTCGAGCAGAGCAACGTCCACGCGGTTTTTCTTCACGTATTCGATCGCCTC
>JAFYDS010000236.1 GCA_017544665.1 Clostridia bacterium
AGGCTTCTCTCGGGACCGTTCTTGGAAAGACCGGTGTAGTCGGTATACGACATGTTTCTCGTGCCGTTCGTGACGGGCTTGAGCACACGAATTGACATTTGATTCACACTCCTATCAGTGGTTTAGCGGAGGATGTCGGCCTCCATACATTACCACTTGGATTTTAATTGTTTAGAGATTAAAGCAAGCCGTCGAAGAAGTCGATCGTTTTGCTGTCTTCGGTCAGGGTGACGATCGCCTTTTTCCACGAGGGGGTGTAGCCCTCATAGCGGCCGTAACGTCTGAGATGACCTTTGCAGTTCATGGTGTTGACCTTCGCGACCTTGACGTCGAAGACTTCTTCGACCGCCTTTTTGATCTCGGCCTTGTTCGCGTTCTTCTTCACCTTGAAGGTGTACTTCTTGAACGCGGTCCCCATCATGGATTCCTCTGTGATGATGGGCTTGAGGATGATGTCATGTGCGAACTGTGCCATTATGCATAAACCTCCTCGATCTTGGCAACTGCGTCTTTCAGCACGATCATGCTGTTGCAGTTGAGAATGTCATAAACATTGAGGGTGTTGACAAGGGAGACCTTGACGCCCGCGATGTTTCTTGCGCTTCTGTAGATGATGTCATCCTTTTCCGGAAGCACGATGAGGGTCTTCTTGCCGGTTTCAAGCGCGGCGAGCACCTTGACGATCTCCTTGGTCTTGATCGCGTCGAGCTTCAGCTCGTCGAGGACGATCATTTCGCCGTCGAGCACCTTCGTCGAAAGCGCGGACTTCATGGCGAGTCTCTTGACCTTCTTGTTCACGTCGAGACCGTAGGTTCTCGGCTTCGGACCGTGGGCGATACCGCCGTGGTACCACTGCGGCGCGCGGGTCGAACCCTGTCTTGCGCGGCCGGAGCCCTTTTGTCTCCAGGGCTTTTTGCCGCCGCCGGAAACTTCCGAGCGAGTCAGGGTTGACTGTGTGCCCTGACGCTGATTTGCCAGATACGCCTTGACCATCAGATGCATCGCCGAAACGTTCGGCTCGATGGAAAAGATGCTTTCGCTGAGCGCGAGCTCTGACACTTTGTTACCGTTGACGTCGAATACTGTTACGTTAGGCATTCAGAACAACTCCTTTCTTACGCTTTCTTGACGCTGTTGACGACCATGACGATCCCCTTCTTCGGGCCGGGGATGGCGCCCTTGATCGCGATGAGGTTGTTTTCCGCGTCGATCTTCACAACGTCGAGGTTCTGGATCGTGACGCGCTCGCTGCCGAGGTGACCGGCGAGCTTCTTGCCCTTGTAAACGCGGGACGGATCGGAGCAGGCGCCCAGGGAGCCGGCGTGTCTTGCGACGGGGCCGGTACCGTGCGATTCCTTCAGGCGGGAGAAGTTCCAGCGCTTGATGGAGCCTGCGGTGCCCTTACCTTTGCTTGTACCGACGACGTCGACCTTTTCGCCGACTTCGAAGAGATCAGCCTTGAGGATGTCGCCGACGTTCAGCGCGCTGATATCGTCGAGACGGAACTCGCGCAGCACTTTCTTCGGGGCGACGTCGGCCTTTTTGAAGTGGCCGGCTTCGGGCTTGGTGGTTCTGGTGACTTTCTTGTCGTCGAAGCCGAGCTGAACGGCGTCATAACCGTCGTTGTCAACCGTCTTCTTCTGGACGACTGCGCACGGACCGAGTTCCACAACGGTAACGGGGACAACGTTGCCCGCGTCGTTGAAGATCTGCGTCATGCCAACTTTTCTGCCGATAAGACCTTTTTTCATGATTGTTTCCTCCTTTGGTTATTGGTTGGACCTTTCGCCAACGTGACCTTCTGGTAGCGGTGCGGGTATAAATCAGAAGTTCAGAGAGCAGTTATCTCTTGATTTCGATTTCAACGCTTGCCGGAATTTCAAGATTTGTCAGAGCCTCCACGGTCTTGGGTGTCGGTCTGATGATGTCAATGAGTCTTTTGTGCGTTCTCTGTTCAAACTGTTCGCGGCTGTCCTTGTACTTATGTACAGCGCGCAGGATGGTCACGATCTCTTTTTCCGTCGGAAGGGGGATGGGACCGGAAACCGTCGCGTTGGTACGCTTCGCAGCTTCCACGATCATCTCCGCCGCTTTGTCGACGAGATTGTGGTCATAGCCTTTCAGTCTGATACGGATCTTTTCCTTCACTGCCATTGATTGTTCGCCTCCATAAAAATTGTGTGGCGGGCATTCGCATTTTGACAACCTGTCCGGGTGTTTACGGCCTTCCCTTTAAAAAACCGGAAAGGCAATATTTCCGGCAAGGCGCAAAAAAGCGCAGTTTACGCCTGTATGCCGCTGGGCCGCAGCCCACGCAAGAAGCGGCAAAAGCGCATAACGTATAGATCGCCCGGTTTTGAATCGGACATACTCCGCGGAAATTCCCTGCCTCTTTGGGCAGCCACCTCCCGCATCATCGCATATCGTTTGGTTGCGACCGGGCAGAGTTATACCCACCTTTGCCCACTCGCAGACTTGATAAGTTTATCATAGTCTTTGTAAAATGTCAACGATTTTCGGAAAAAAAGTTTGTTGAAAATGCAGATTTTTTTCGGTCCTATTTTGACCACTAAATCGGGTGTTTTTTAGCGGATTTGGCACTAAATATAGGTTGCGGCTGCGCCGCGAAGGGAACGGGAAACGGAAAGCCGGGGCGCTTTCTCGGCTATACCAAAGACATGAAACCCCTAAAGTAAAACAGCACCCGGTTCAAAAACCAAGGTGCTGTTCTTCTTTTCTCTTGCAATCTTGTTTCTTGCCATCTTGCCATCTTGCACGCCGCAGCCGACCATTGGCCGGCGCTGCGCAGACCGCTAACCGCTATTGACGAACGACTGTTTGCTAAACTTTGCGCAGCAGAATCTTTGCCGCTGCCGCCGCCTGCGGCACGGTGTCCCGTTTGAAATTCTTTGCCGTCTGGATCGTGATGTGCGTCACGCCGTGCAGCGTTTTGCGAAACAGCGCACGCGTGTCCTTCGGCGTTTGCAGCCACGCCTGCAAAAGGTGCACCGCCACAACAGGCAGCGTTTTCACCGCCTCCAGCAGGCATTCGACCTGCGCGCCGTCCATCAGCCGCCCGGTCATTTCGTCCAGCACCGGGCAGTCCGCTTCGCGCAGCCGGAAGATCAGGTTGGACAGCAGCACATCGGTAAACCGGCCGATCACATTCACTTCGTCGCGCGTGACCAGCGCGCCGTCCCGGATCTGCCAATAGGTGATGTCGTGCTGCAGCGGGCCGAACTGGTGCTTGTTTTCCACCACGGTATAATCATAGTCGTGCGCCAGGAACATGCCGATAAACGACGCATGCGGTACCAGATGGCGGTAGCGTTCAAGCAGCTCGTCGTAGACGCCGGTGTGATACAAGCTGTAATCGCAAAAGCCCGGGCCCTCATTGTTGTAAACGCAGCGAATCCGGTCGCGGATCTGCTTGTCTACAGTCAGCGCCGCATAAAGCGCGATGTTGCCGCCCTTGCTGTGACCGCACAGAATGATATCGCCGTCGAACTGCGCGGCAACGTCTTTAAGATACTGCTGCGCCAGCGGATACGACTGCATCCCGCGCCGGATAAAAAGATCGAGATCCTCATGCCAGCCGGTCAGCGAATCGTCTGTGCCGCGAAACGTAACAACAACCGTGCCGTCCGGCAACAGAAACGTGGCAACCCCGTACTGCAGCGCCGGTGTTTTGGAAAACGCGCTTTGCGCCCCCACCACCCGCAGCGCCGAAAACCGCGGCGTCTGCGCCATACGCATCATGTTGATGCTCGCCTGCTTGGTCAGCAGCAGACCCATCCGGCGGTGGCGGCAGCCCTGCTTTTGAAAATACGCGTTCGCCATATCGGCAAACGGCACGGGCGCCGCCGCCAGATCAGGAGAAACGACCTGTTCAAGCGGCAGATAGATCAGTTGGCAAAGGACAAGATTGTCCGCGTCGCTGAACGGACGCTCCCGGAAGGTCCGGTCGCCGTACGCGGAGATGTATTCATACACGCCTGGCATCGCAATGCCCCCTTTTCTTTCATTAACATAATCTTAACACAATAGACACCTTTCGTCAATCATTTTTGCAAAAGAAAAACG
>JAFYDS010000237.1 GCA_017544665.1 Clostridia bacterium
CCCTTTGACCGTTGATTTTCAGCCGGCAGACGCCGGACGTGTTGACGCCGAAGTCGTATAGAATACCTTCTTCGCGGCGCAGCTTGAACTTGTATTCGGTGTTGAGCTGCA
This sequence comes from Clostridia bacterium, assembly GCA_017544665.1. Lineage (GTDB taxonomy): Bacteria > Bacillota > Clostridia > Oscillospirales > Acutalibacteraceae > UBA6857. The sequence goes on from JAFYDS010000237.1 coordinate 112, forward strand.
GGTTCTTTCCGTTGCGAAAATGACGGTCAAGCTTTGCTTCGCGGATCAGTATTGGCGCGCGCTCCTCGGTGACGACGATCGGTTCCGCTTCGCAGATCCTGTATTCTCCGCGCGGGCGGTCGGCTTTTTGGACCGGCGTCCAGCCGCTGTCGTCAAAGCCCGGTTCGTTCCAGCCGGGTATTTCTTTATTTGCGTCGTAAAAGCAGCCGCTGCGCAGATCATCAAAGAGGATCGGTGACGGGTGCCAGCGAAACGATCCGCCGAGATCGGTTTCCGTCGTGTTCTCTTCGGCGTCCGTCTTTGTCAAAGAAATCGCGAAGCAGGGGATGGATGGATACGGCGGCTCGTCAAAGCCCCACACGCGCCCGCCGATCGGGTTGCGCATCCCGTTGCCGAGGATCAGGCCGATGGCGGTTGTGCCGTCCGAAGAGAGGCGGTCGGTGATGTCGTATGTATCGAAATAGACGATATCGTTCGGGTTGGAGATATACGGTGCGAGCAGTCCCTTTGTGATGTTTTCTCCGTTGAGGTACAGCTCATAGAACCCGAGACCGGTCACAGTCAGCGCGTACCGGCAGCCGGGTTCCGTCCTGATCTCGGTGCGCAGATACGGCGCGGGGACGTGTTTTTCGTAGGTGTTTCTTTCGTTTGTCGCCCGGTAGAAGCTAATGTTTTCCAGCATGACAGGATCCTCCGCATAAATATCATTTTTGAAAAACAAGGTGTATCAAACAGCCGCCGCAGCAATCAGCAGGGGACACCGCGGCGGATTCAAATCAAATGGTTCAAACGAGTTTCAATTCGGCGTTGTAATCGTCGATCCCGTAGTTGCCGACGGTGTGCTTCATCAGCTCATAGAAATCGAGCGTTTCACCCTGGGCGCCTTTGAGCGTTTTGACGAACGGACGCACGCGACGGAACAGCTTCAGCAACGCGTCGCCGCCGGGCGTGCCTTCCACGAAGGGCTGGTTGCCTTCAAAGACGGAGCGCACCATGTCGATGATGAACTGTACGAGCGGCACTTTTTTGATCTGCGGATCAACGCGGATCATCACGAGCCGCGCAAAGGATCCCACAGTCATCTTGTCGAGTTTTTTGCCGATCATCGGGAACACGCGCACGAGCATCGGGGACTGCTTGATGCGCAGTTTGTTCATCAGGCGGACGGGGTCGTTCTTCATGCAGTCGATATAGGTGCGGATCATACGCTCAAACTGGATTTTAAGATATTCTTCGCCGGAAAGTCCCTTCTTGTCCCAGTCGAATTCCGGTACGGGAATACTCTCGATTTTGACCGTTCCTGCGTCCTCGATCGTCACAAGGCGCATGAACGCGGGGCAGCCGATCGCGGAACCGGTGCAGACATCGTAAAAGCGGTTGTCCTTTGCCGTCTCGACCACGTTGATGCTCTGGTTATGCATGTGTCCGGTAAAGATCAGGTGGACGCCGTTATCGGCGAGCGTGTCGATCAGCTTTTGCGCTTCGCTTTGCCGCGCGTCGCCGATCAGCGCAAGCAGCGGCTGGCCGGGCAGGACGGGGTAGTGCTCCATCGCAAACATCATCACGCCGTCTTCCTGCGCTTTCTTTGCCTGCGCCTCGATCCAGCCGAGAAACGCGTCGTCATAGGTGATGTGCTTTTGACCGTCGATGTCGTTGCAGATGACAAGCAGCCGCACGTCGTCGGAAAGCTGCGCCACATAGGAGAGGTGCTCTTCATTGAACGCGATCGCATCAGTATAACCGAAGTCTTTGTAATAGCCGTAGAGGTTCGTGAACTTGGCGCCCTGTGGCGTGTAGCGACCGTTTTCGTTGAACGCGAAGGGGTTGTCGTTGAAGTCGTGACCCGCCGTGACGACAAAGATGCGCTTACCGCTCTTTTCCTTGAATTCGTGCAGGAGCTGCGAAAACGCCTCGTTGCTCTCTTTCTCTCCGTTGAACGAAAGGTCGCCCGCGATGAGCAGAATGTCCGCTTCTTTTGCATCCTCCAGATAAGAGAATACGGCGCGGTTGATGCTCTCGGTTTCGGCAAAGCATTTTTGCTCAAAGTCCATGAATTCCTCATAGGCTTCGCCATACGCGCCGAGCGAGTTTTTGAAAAAGTGGGTGTCAGTGATGAGATAGAACTTCAAAGGTTTCATATGTGAATCTCCTTCCTTGCGGATCATAATCTATTTTTTCGCGGAACGTAATTGTGCTCAAAGATTGTAGATAATACCGGTTACTGCTTTCCAGAAAATAAGGAAAGCGTCGGCAAAGACTTTCCAGATTTTTACGAGCGCAAGCTCCAGACGCGTAATGCCGCCGGCTTTCGCAATTTGGGAATCATCCTTTTCCGTGAGTTCGCATGCCGTCAAAACGCGGCTTTCATAGGCGCCGTCCTCATGCAGGGTGATGATTCTGGAACCCCAGTTGATTTTTCTTAAGAAAATGTGCGGCTTGATGCTGGGCGTGTTGACAATATCCACACCGTCTATCTCCACGGTAAAACTGTTGTAATGGTCGTGTCCGCAGAAGATGGCGCGTACGTCGCCGTTTTTGCTCATGGCGTCAAGCTGTCCGTAATTGTAATAACCCGGGCAGGGCTTTTCAAAGATATAACCGTCCTTGATGCTGGAAAGATTCGGGAGCGGCGTCAAATCGTATGTCTTTGTTTCATATTCGCGCAGGCCGAGGTTGTACTTTTTTGCCTCGGGAAAGAGCTTATCGTAGATTTCCTGTACGATGATATGCTGGAATACCACGGAGGGCACATACACGCCGCCGTTTGCGTCTTTCAGCGATTCCGCTTTGCTTTGGTACCATGCAATCTGGTCGGGATGTACCGAATCATAACCCTTGCCTTCAACGCTGTCGCCGGAATCAAAGCAAAAAATGTTATAGGCAATGCGGCCGCCGTCGCTAGCCAAAACGGGGAGACTGCAGGTGCCGCAGCCGAAGAGAGCGGGATCTTCATCGGTCCCGATGAAGTATTCGCCGCCGTATTCCCGGTAGAAAGCGAACATTTCGTCAATCGTGTAGCCGTGCATATAATCGTGATTGCCGAAGGTAATAACAAA
>JAFYDS010000238.1 GCA_017544665.1 Clostridia bacterium
CCCGCATCCAGCAGATACTGGCCGCCGGTGCAGTACTTCGCTTTGTCGCTCGCGAGGAAGAGAACCATGTTCGCGGTGTCCTCCGGCTCGATCCACGGGACGGGCTGTAAATTGCCCGCAGAGCGCTCCGCGATCTCCTGCGGCGTCATACCCTCCATAGCGGCGAGACCGTCGTTCATCGGCGTATTTACGCCCGTGGGATGGATGGAAACGACGCGGATGTTATACGGTGCGAGTTCGATCGCCCACGACTTCGTCAGACCGGTCAGGCCCCACTTCGACGCGGCGTAATGCGAAAGACGGTTTCCGCCGCGCAGGCCCATGACGGAGGAGTTGTTGATGATCACGCCGCTCTTCGCTTTTTTCATATACGGCACGGCGCGGCGCGTGACGTTCATCGGTCCCTTGAGGTTGATGTCAATCATCGCGTTCCACTCGTCGTCGGTCATCGTGTCGATCTCGGCGTAGGCGCAGATACCGGCGTTGTTGAAGAGGATGTCGATCTTGCCGAAGGCTTTGATCGTCTCTTCCACCGCGCGGGTCACGTCCTCGTCGGAACGCACGTCGCCGGCGCAGATCACGCACTGACCGCCAAGGGCTTCGATCTCCGCTTTGAGGCTCTTGAGCTCCTCGCTGGTGCCGTAGGCATAGGCGGGATATTCGATCTTCTTTGCAACGTCAAACGCGGCGATGGCGGCGCCTTCTTTCGCGAACGCGATTGCTGTGGCGCGTCCCTGTCCGTGCGCCGCGCCAGTAATAAACGCGACTTTATTTGTAAATTCACCCATGGTTTATTCCTCCTTGGCCTTGTCATTCATATAGCTGTAAAGCACGTCGTCGAGCGGCACGCGGGCGACCGTGTTGAACAGATTCGTCGCGTACATCATGCCCGCAAAACCGACCAGCTGGGTCAGCACCTTGTCGTCGTACTTCTCGCGCAGCTTCACATAGATCGCTTCATCGATCGCGTGCGGGTTCTTCGTGATCTGGATGCCGAAATCGCGCAACAGCGTTTCAGTCTCGTTCAGCTCGAGGTTATTGAGATCCTCGCCGTTGTCGATCAGGATCTTGCGGAAGAACGTCCCGCAAATCAGACAGTCGTTGCCGGTCGAGATCGCATAGGAGAAGATCGACAGCGCGCGGTCGCCGAACACGGGTTTCAGTTCGTCATAGAGCGTGTACCAGTCCATATAGGTCTTGAACGTCTGCACGTCGTGGAGCATCGTGCGCTTCATATTTGTAATGCGGCCGTGCTTCTGGATCTGATCGTCATACTCAGCTTTCACTTCCGCAGATGCGGTCTCATAGTCGGTCATCGGAATTAAAGTTTTCATCTTGTACCCTCCTGTCAGATGCTTTTCAACAATTGAATATAGAACTGGACGCCGTCGAGATAGCTCTCGGTGCGCAGCGTTTCGTCGTTGCCGTGCATCGCGGCGCGCTCCTCATTGGTAAAGCGGAAGCCCGCAAAGCGGTAAACCTTGTCGCAGATGCGCGTGAAGTGCTTGGAATCTGTGCCGCCGTTCATCACATAAGGCACGGCGGGCACGCCCGGATAGACCGCATCGACCACGCTTTGCAGCAGCGAGAACGCGTCGGATTTCACCGGAGACACGGGCGACGGCTCCACGCGGTATTCCGACGTCACGTCTGCGTGTTCGCCCGCCTGTGCGGCGATCTTGTCCATCATTTCCTGCGTGGTGTTCCACGGGGCGACGCGGACACTGAACGCGGCGACAGCTTCGTTCGGGATCACGTTGACGGTGTGGCTGCCCTGCAGCTTCGTCAGCGCAACGGTGGAACGCACCATGGCGTTGGTCTCGGGATTGGACGCCATGATCTTACGCACCAGCGGCGCGAACAGCCAGAGGTTGCCGAAGACGATGCGCAGAGCGAATGAGGCGTCGCGGGAGATCTCGGTCAGCATATACTTTGTCGTTTCGGAAAGGACGGCGGGGTCCGGCTTCTGTTCGATCCGCTCGATCGCGCGGACGAGGCGCATCGGCGCGTCGGTGTCCTTCGGCGTCGAGGAGTGTCCCGGCAGACCGTGCATCGTGACGATCGTATCGCAGACGCCCTTTTCGCTGACGCCGACCATCGCGTAATCCCCTTTGACGCCGAGCGCGGGAGAGGTCACGACAGCGCCGCCTTCATCAAGGACGAACCACGGTTTCACGCCGTGCTCCTGCAGCCAGTCGACGATTGCGGGAACGGTGTCGCCGCCGGTCTCCTCATTGTTGCCGAAAGAGAACCAGATGTCATGCTCCGGGGTATAACCCTCTTTCGCGAGCAGCTCGCCCGCTTCGAGCAGCGCGGTAATGATGCACTTCGTATCGAGCGTTCCCCTGCCCCAGACTTTCCCGTCGCGGATCTCACCACAGAACGGGTCGCAGCTCCAGCTGTCCTTTTCGGCGGCGACAACGTCGTAGTGCGCCATCAGGACGATCGGCTGTTCGGCAGATTTGCCCTTCCATTTCAGCAGGATACCGTAGGTATTGACACGGTTGACTTCGACCGCGGCGAAAAACGTGGGGTACATTTCTTGCAGCAGCGGCAAAAACGCCTCGAACTGGGTATAGTCGATCTCTCCCTGCCGCGGCCAGACGGTCTTCAGACGAACGGCCTGACAGAAATGATCGAGCGCGGCGTCCGTATCGACCGGTACGCGGACCGGTTCATGCGCCGCTGCGGGCTTGCGCTTCAACCGCACAGCACGGACGATCAGCACGCAAAGAAGAATCACCAGAGCGGCGGCAAGCGCCAAAAAGAAATATTGCATCTTTCCACCTCCGTTCGGCCCAATGAAACCCACCGGGCCGGTATGTTTTTGATTATATACCTTTCAAAGAGGGTTGTCAATAAAGGAAACGAAAATGAACGCAGTTCAAACAATGTGCACGCACATATTATCTTACATTATTTCATTCTTTGTTTCTTTCATTCTTTATATGTGTTCATCTGTTGTTCGTTGGTTGTTCATCCGTTGTCCGTTCGTTGTTCATCCGTTGTTCACCTGCGGCTTCGTCAAGCGGTCAAAGCCCAGTAACGGCGCGGGTCCGTGACGTGAAATCCGTTGTTCACTTTTGAGCGGGTATCGTTTGCGAAACAGTACGACAGCAACTGTCATTCATAAAAGAACAACCGACTGCGTGTGCAGCCGGTTGCGATACTTTTAGGGTTATTTCTCGATCATTTCCTTCACACTTGCCGCAAGGCCGGCGACGGACTGGATCTCCGATGGAATGATCAGCTTCGTGGACTGGCCGTCCGCGACTTTCTCGAGCGATTCAAGGGAACGCAGCGCGATCACGCCTTTACCCGGATTCGCTTCGTTGATCAGTTTGATGGATTCCGCCTGCGCCTTCTGGACCGCAAGGATGGCCTGCGCTTCGCCGTCCGCCTCGCGAATCTTCTTCTCGCGAATGGCGTCCGCCTGCAGAATCGCGGCTTCCTTGTCCGCCTGCGCGGCGAGGATCTTCGCTTCCTTCTGGCCCTGCGCCACAAGGATCTTGCTCTCCTTGTCGCCTTCGGCGCGCAGGATCGCTTCGCGGCGTTCGCGTTCCGCTTTCATCTGCTTCTCCATCGCGTCCTGAATCTCACGCGGCGGCAGGATGTTTTTCAGCTCGACGCGGTTGACCTTGATGCCCCAGGGGTCGGTCGCTTCGTCGAGGATCCCGCGGATCTTCGCGTTGATGGTATCGCGCGACGTCAGCGTATGGTCCAGTTCGAGTTCGCCGATGATGTTACGCAGTGTGGTCGCGGTCAGGTTTTCGATCGCGGACAGCGGATGCTCCACGCCGTAGGTATACAGCTTCGGGTCGGTGATCTGATAGAACACGACCGTGTCGATCTGCATCGTAACGTTGTCCTTCGTGATCACAGGCTGCGGTTTGAAGTCGACCACCTGCTCTTTCAGCGAGACAATCTTCGCGACGCGCTCAAAGATAGGGATCTTGAAGTGCAATCCGGTCTGCCATGTCGCGCTGTAGGCGCCGAGACGCTCAATGACGTAGGCGCGCGACTGCGGCACGATCTTGATGTTGAATGCGATAATGATAAGTACGAGGAATGCAATTCCGAGAAGAACATAGCCGATGGGGCCCATAATGATACCTCCTGATAATTAGTTGTTTTGGGTGTTACGCTTCGGTTGTCGGCGCAATGGGCTCAACGATGAGCTTCACGCCTTCGATGGCAAGGACTTTCACCTTCGCGCCGGGTTCAATGACGCTGTCGTCATTACTGCGCGCCGTCCAGACGACGCCGCGGATCTTCGCCTGTCCCGTGCCGTCCAGATTACAGATCCGTTCGGTCACGAGCGCATCCTGCCCGACGCACATATCGAGGTTCGTGGGCTGCTTTTTGGTCTCCATGAACCGTCGTAAATACGGACGGGCAATCAGCAGCGTCAGCAGGGATATCGCGACAAAGACGATGATCTGCACAGTGAGCGAAGCGCCCAGCGCATAGGCGATGATCGCCCCTATGCTGCCGATACAGAACCAGAGCGTCAGGATCTGCGCGGTTGCGGCTTCGATCACGGCGAACACGACTGCAGCCGCGATCCACAGAATCAAAAGCCGATCCATGCCTTTCACCTCCTTTGATTAGGTTCACTATACCACAAAAGAGGTTCATTTGTCAATACTATTTTAAAAAATATTTTCAAGAACAGGTCTCTGGCTTTCCGCGAGATCCTCCAGCACGGCGGCGCAGTAACCGATCCGTTCGAGTGCGAGTCCGCGGTCCATCGCTGCGTAGTCACGCAGGTGAAAGAGCGAGTATTCATATTGATTGAAAAAGTTATGGTCGATAAAGAGATAGTACGGGCGACAGTTTTCTTTCCAATACGCTTCGCACGCCTGCAGCGCTTTGTCGATCGCCGCGTCATCCCCTGCATTCACTGCCTGCGCTGCCGTTTGCAGCAGATGGCACTCCCCGTCCGCAATACGGCGCAGACCGACCCGCGCGCAAAGGCACAGACTGACGCAGCAAAGGAACAGCGCCGCACACACCCAGAGCCGCTTCACGGTTTCACCTGCTTTTCCACTATATGATAAGACCCGTCCGATGCGTAAGTCATCAGAAAGATGTCGCGTACCGCTTTGTTCTCATGTTTCAGTACACTTTGCAGCTTTTCCCCCGTCAGACCACAGAGCGCGAACTCCTCCGGCACGATCTTCCCGTCGCTGATGACGAGGCACGGCAGGACGGGCTGCGTTTGCTGTGCGGCTGGCGGCTTCTGTTTTTGAAGCACGCTGAGCGACCCGTTGGATTCCACATAAATGTGCTCTGCCTGTGCAATGTCGAACACATCTTTCAGGCGAAGCGCTTCGAGTACGTCGTCAACCGTGTAGCGGATCTTGCGCAGCAGCGACTGATCGAGCGTTCCGTTTTTGACGATCGGGATCGCGTGTCCCTGCACGAGCGTGCGGAATTTGCGCGATTTGAGACTGAGGACGGAGAACAGCAGTTCGCACGCGACAATGGCGGCGATGATCAACAGCGGCTGAAACAGCGGGATCTGCATATCCTGCAGCGGCATCGTCGCGACGTCGGAGATCAGGATCGTCACCACAAGCTCCTCCGGCTGTAACTGTCCGATCTGCCGCTTGCCCATCAGCCGCACCGCGATGATCACCGTGAAGTACATGATCAGGCAGCGCAGAAACAACACCGTCATTCGTCTCACCTCTTTTCAAAGGATTGCCTGTAAGAAGCAGATTTATGCGGCGTAAAATATATGAAATTATGAAAGAACGCGGCGCGGCTTGTTTTTCGTCAGCGTTCATGTTACAATGAAAGTACAAAAACGCAAAGGATGTGTTTCGGATGAAGAAAAAGTTTATCGTTTTCTCTCTGCTCGCGCTGCTGCTCTTTGCCGCACTGTTCGAGCTCGGCAAGAACACGCTCTGGGGCTGGGCGCTGCTGCTCGTCCTCTTTATCAGCGCGTTTATCCTGCATAAAAAGGTCTTTTCCGAAAAGAAGTTCCCGCTGCGTCTGTTGGCGTTCGTAGCCTTTCTGGCGCTGATTTGCGTCGTCTTCAAGCTCTCCGGCCCGCCGCAAAAGCAGGTGGCTGCCGTTGACGTGAAAAGCCCTGAAGCGACTGAAGTCGTCACCGTTGCGCAGGGAGACTTGACCGGCGTCTATAATGAAGATAAGAGTGTTGAAGTCTATGCCGGCATTCCCTTTGCCGCGCCGCCGGTCGGAGACCTGCGCTGGAAAGAACCGCAGCCGCCCGCAAACTGGGACGGTGTGCGCGTCTGCGACACGTTTGCGCCGCGGTCGATGCAGGCGGATTCCTCCGTCATCATGAGCACACTGACACAGATGGTCGGCTATCACAACTTCAAGATCAGCCTCAAAGACAACTATGTCGAAGCCATGAGCGAGGATTCCCTCTATCTCAATATCTGGAAACCTGCCGGCGAACTGAAAGACTGTCCGGTGCTGTTCTTTATCCACGGCGGCTCGCTGACGACCGGCAACACGTCTTACAGCGAATACAATGGTGAATCCCTCGCCAAACGCGGGATCATCGTCGTCAACTGCGCCTACCGGCTGAACGTCTTCGGCTACTACGCGAACGAGCTGCTGCAGGAAGAGTCGCCAAACGGGACGACAGGCAACTACGGTCTGCTGGACCAGATCGCCGCGCTGAAATGGGTCAACGATAATATTGCTTCCTTTGGCGGCGACCCGACGAAAATCACGATCGCCGGCGAGTCGGCAGGGTCCTCCTCGGTCAACGCGATCTGCGTCTCTCCGCTCGCGAAGGGCCTGTTCCGTTACGCGATCGCGGAAAGCAGCGGCATCACCGCCGTCAAGCCCTACCACACCTTCCGCAGCCTGCAGTCCGCGCTGAAATCCGGCAGCGCCCTGCAGGAAGAGTTCGGCGCGAACGATCTCACAGCCTTGCGCGCGATCCCCGCGGAAAAGCTCGTTTTGACGAAGCAAAACAACTCTTCGATGACAGTTGACGGCTACGCGATCAAAGAGCAGCCGTACAAGACTTATCTCAAAGGCAAAAGCAACGAACAGGCGCTGATGAACGGCTTCAACGTCCACGAGGCGGATTACTTCACGTTCCTGCAAAAAGTCACAAGCGAAAACTATGAGGAATCCCTCAAAAACGTGCTCGGCGACTACGCGAAAGAGGCGGTAGAGCTCTATCCGCCGGAACCCGTCGATCCCGCTTACAAGCTCGCGATCGTTGAACAGGGCGGCGACGCAAAAGGCGCGTTCAACAAGGTCTATTCCGCCGCGTGGTTCAGCTACAGC
>JAFYDS010000239.1 GCA_017544665.1 Clostridia bacterium
AGAATGTCCGCTACGTGATCTCCATGGTCAAAGAGGGGAGCGAAGAGAGCCTGCGCGCGATGGGCGGCGACTGTATCTGCATCACCGCGAAGGGCAAGCCGATCAAGCCGAAGACCCTCGGACAAAAGAAGTATATTGAAGCGATCCGTCAAAAGACAATCGTCCTCGGCGTCGGCCCTGCCGGTACCGGCAAGACCTACCTCGCCGTCGCGATGGCGGTCAGCGCCTTCCGCGCCAAGGAAGTGGAGCGGATCATCCTGACGCGTCCCGCCGTCGAGGCGGGCGAAAAGCTCGGCTTTCTGCCCGGCGACCTCCAGCAGAAGGTGGACCCCTATCTGCGCCCGCTGTACGACGCGCTGTTCGATATGCTCGGTGCGGAGCAGTTCCAGCGCTATCAGGAGCGCGGCAATATCGAGGTCGCGCCGCTCGCGTATATGCGCGGCCGGACGCTCGACGACAGCTTCATCATCCTCGACGAAGCGCAAAACACCACGCCCGAGCAGATGAAGATGTTCCTGACGCGCCTCGGCTTCGGCTCGAAGATCGTCGTCACCGGCGACATCACCCAGATCGACCTGCCGGACGGCAAACGGTCGGGTCTTGTGGACGTGATCAAGATACTCAAGCATGTGGAAGATATCGAAACCATTCGTTTTACCGAAAAGGATGTTGTGCGGCACCGTCTCGTGCAGGACATCATCAAGGCGTATGAGAAATATGAGGAGGCAAAGAGGAAAAAATGAAGGACCGGATCAAAGTCATCATCAGCAATGAACAGACAGTCGAAAAGCTGCCGCGCGGTCTTCGGATGCTGATCCGCCGCTGCTGCAACGCGGTTTTGGTCAACGAACAGTTCAAGGGCTCGGCGGAGATCAGCGTGTCGATCGTGGACGACGAACGGATCCATCAGCTCAACAAGGAGTACCGGGGTGTTGACCGTTCGACGGATGTCCTCTCGTTCCCGCTCGGCGTGGAGGGAGTCTATGACGTCAACAACGACACGGGCGCCCAGATGCTCGGCGATATCGTGATCTCGATCGAGCACGCGCATAAGCAGGCGGAACTCTACGGCCACAGCTTTGACCGCGAGATCGCGTTTCTCACCGTCCACTCCATGCTGCACCTTTTGGGCTACGACCATGAGGCGGGCGGACTGGAGCTCGTGCGCATGCGCGAAAAAGAGGAAGCCGTGCTGACCCAGCTCGGTCTTGAGCGCAGCGGCAGCTATTACACGGTGGAAGAATAATAAGTGCACAGTGCACAGATCAGTCGTCAGTCGTCAGTCGTCAGTCGCTAGTCGACAGCGCGCGTCTGAAACAGCGCGGCAGAATCAACCCTTTTCCCCCGCGAACAAAAACGCAATTCTTTAATCCCTAGTCCCTAGTCCCTCTTAACTGCACACTGCACATTCCAAACTGCACACTAAACGAGGTGCCTATGCGTTACTATATCAAACTCTTCAAAAGCTTCGGCTATGCCTTTCAGGGCGTCTGGACCGTCATTCGTGCAGAACGCAATTTCCGGATCCATCTGACCTGTATCGGCTATATGCTCGGCTTTCTGCTGCTGACCGACTGGTTCGTGCTCAGCCGGACCGACTGGGCGGTGCTGCTGCTGACAAGCGCGCTCGTGCTGTCGCTCGAGATCGTCAACACCGCCGTTGAAAGCACGGTCGATCTCGCGACGCAGGAACGCCATCCGCTCGCGAAAAAGGCAAAGGACGCCGCTGCGGGCGCGGTGCTGGTCGCCGCGATCTTCGCGGTGCTCGTCGGGTTTGCAATTTTGCTGCAGCCGGCGGCGTTCCGCGCGATGTTCGATTATTTCATGTCCCACCCGTGGGCGCTTGTGCTGTTCATCCTGAGCATCATTCCGGCTTCTCTGTTCATTTTCCTCGGCTTCGGAAAGGGGAAGCAGAACAATGGATGAGATGTTTTCCCGCACGGCGCTGCTGCTTGGTGAAGACGCGGTAGAAGCGCTTTCCAGAAAGCACGTCGCCGTTTTCGGAATCGGCGGCGTCGGTTCGTTTGCCGCGGAAGCGCTGGCCCGCGCCGGCGTCGGCGCGCTCACGATCGTCGATCACGACACGGTCAGCGTCTCCAATCTCAACCGCCAGCTTCTGGCGCTGCACAGTACGCTCGGTCAGAAGAAAACCGACGTGCTTTACGCGCGGCTGCTTGATATCAACCCAACTTTGAAAGTGACCGTCCGCGATACGTTTTTCCTGCCGGAAAACGCGGACACGTTCCCGTTCGCCGATTACGACTATGTGGTTGACGCGATCGACACCGTCGCGGGCAAGATCGCCCTTGCGGTCTGCGCAAAAGAAGCGGGCGTGCCGATCATCGCTTCGATGGGCGCCGGCAACAAACTCGACCCGACGCGGTTCGAGGTGGCGGACCTCGCAAAAACGAGCGTCTGCCCGTTGGCGCGGACGATGCGCCGCGAGCTGAAAAAGCGCGGGATCGATCACATGAAGGTGGTCTACTCCAAAGAACCTGCGCAAAAGCCGCAGACGCCCGTGCCGGAAGGGGAACGCCCCGTACCCGGGAGCGTTTCGTTCGTCCCGTCGGTCGCCGGCCTGATCCTGGCGGGCGAAGTGGTGAAAGACCTGATCCGTCAACCGTAAACCAGCGACAGTTGGACTGCCCCCAGGCGGGCAGTCTTTTTTTGTGCAGCCGGAGCCGATGTTGGCAATAAATGGAAATTCCGTCGAAAGATTTGCATTCCTTGGAATAATATGTTATAATAAATCAAATTGTGTCACAATTTGCGCCAAAAGAACCAAACGATAACTCGCTTTGCTTGATATAAAGGATGAAAGTGTAAATGAAAATGAAACGCTTTTTGCTGTTGATGCTCTCGCTGACGCTGCTGCTGACCGCGGCGCAGCCGGGCTTTGTGCGCGCCGCGGCGGCGGATACGCCGCAGGTGCTGCTCGACCTGATGAAAAAGTTTCCCCATAAGGCGTACTGGAACCATGTCGGTTCGGAAAAAAACAACCCGGACGGCGTGACGGCATCGCCCTGCCCGAACCATATCGGCTGCAGCTGGGTCGAGGGCGCCTGCTCGTGCAACTCGTTCTGTCAGGCGATCCAGTGCATGGGCTTCGCCTACAAGGCGGCGTACGATATCGTCGGCACGAACCCGCGCGAATGGGAGATGCGCACAACGATCGACGCGGACAAGCTGCGCGTCGGCGATGTGATCCGCTACCGCGGCAACCGTCACTCGCTTTGCGTTACGGGCGTCAAGGGCAATCGGATCAGCTTTGTGGACAGCAACTGGTATCCGCTTTGCCAGATCCGCTGGGGTTCGATGGACCTCGACGATATGCCGAGCTTCTCCTATGTGCTGCACGATCCGCACAACAAGCTGAAGAACAAGAACCTCGATTTCCATCAGTCGATGGTGGACAGCACGCCGGAGACCGCGCCCGTTCAGACGGCGCGCGGCGAGATCTGGGCGACGACGGCTGTGATGAATCTGCGCCGGCGCACGAGCACCGATTCTCCGGTGGAAACGCAGCTGCCCGCGGGCATCAACTTTGCCGTTACGGATAAAAAGGTCAACAACGGCTACCTTTGGGGCAAAACGACCTACTGCGGCAAGGACGGCTGGGTCGCGCTCGATCGCTGCACCTATCTCTACGGGGCGACCGACGCGCCGCAGTTCCTCTGGCCGAGCGACGTGCGCCCGGTCAATACGTCGTTCACACTGTACTGGTCGGCGGTTGACGGTGCGGATTACTACAAGATCTTCATTTACGACAAGAACGATACGATCATTGAAAAGGGGAAGACGACTGCGACCAGCAAGGCGTTTACCCTCAGTAAAATCGGCACATACTATGTGTCGGTGGAATCCTTCAGCGATCATGCGCCGTCCTGGTCTTTGACGGGCGACGCGCTGGAGTTCCTGGTGCAGAAGCCGGAGGATATCCGGATTACGTCTCTGCTGACGGACGCGGCGGAAAAGACGCTGACGGTCGGGGGAAAGGACGCGCTGCGCGTCACCGTGCGGCCCTACTGCGCCTACAAGGGAACGATCACCTATACGAGCAGCGATCCGAAGATCGTGGAAACGGACGCAAACGGCAACTTGCGCGGCGTCTCCTGCGGAAAGGCGACGGTGACCGCGAAGGATACGCGGACCGGCGTCCATGTGTCCTGTACGGTTTCGGTGGACCCGGACCGGGCGCAGAATCTCCGGCAATCGACGAAAGCGCTGGCTGAAAACAGCGTGACGCTGGTCTGGACGAAGGTGCCGCAGGCGACGGGCTATTATGTTTATCGCCGCAAAACGGACGGACATTTTCAGTATATCGCCCGCGTGACGACAAATAAATTTACCGATAAGGGACTGGGCGACAGCCGGGAATATACCTATCTTGTCAAAGCGTTCTGCGAAACGAAAAGTGGGACCGTGACCGGAGAGGGCAGTCCCGCGGCGACCGCCGTGACGCGGCCTGCCGCCGTTAAGAAGCTGACCGTGACGCCGGGTAAGGGCAGGCTGACGCTCAAATGGACAAACAACGCGCATGCGGACGGCTACCTGATCTACTGCGCCGACAGCAAGGGCAAGTACCGGAAAGTCGCCGAGGCGACCTCCAACCAGCTGACGCTCTTTGTGGAGTCCGGAAAGACCTTCTCATATAAGATCCGCGCCGTCAAGGAGTTCGGCGGGAAAAACATTTTGTCCGCGCTGAGCGAAGCGGCGAGCGGCAAGGCGACCTGAGCCGCCGCGCAGATCAACCAAAGTAAAGGAGGCGCAGCGATGGAAAACCCGAATCTCGGTACTCTGCGGAAAAAAGCGATGCGCCTGCCGTTGACGCCGGGCGTCTATCTGATGAAGGACGCAGCCGGCAAAATCATCTACATTGGAAAAGCGAAGGCGCTCAAGAACCGGGTCAGTCAGTACTTCGGCTCGCAGAACACCCACACCGCCAAGGTGCGCAAGATGGTGGAGCAGGTCAGCGACTTCGACTATATCATGACCGACAGCGAGTTTGAGGCGCTCGTGCTCGAATGCTCGCTGATCAAACAGAACCAACCGAAATACAATATTCTCCTCAAGGACGACAAGGGCTACAGCTATATCAAGATCAAGCCCAACCCGTGGGGAAACATCACCGCCTGCTTCCGCAAGGATGACGACACAGCGGAATACCTCGGCCCCTATACCGGCAACTATTCCGTCACGCAGGCGGTCGAGCAGGCGAAGGAGATCTTTCAGCTGCCGACCTGCGCCAAGGTCTTCCCGCGCGATATCAAGAGCCAGCGCCCCTGTCTCAACTTCTTCCTGTCCCGCTGCAGCGCGCCCTGCGCCGGCAAAATCTCCGAAAGCGATTACAACGAGAGCGTGAACGCCGCCGTCGCCTTTCTCAAAGGCGGCAGCAAGGCGCCGGTACGCATGATGCGCGAGGAGATGGAGCGCGCGGCGGAGAATCTCGAATTCGAGAAGGCTGCCCGGCTGCGCGACCGGATCCGTGCGATGGAACGGATCGCGAACCGCCAGAAGGTCGTGACGAGCCAGAGCAAGTGGCAGGATGTGTTCGCCGTCGTCCGGCAGGGGGATAAGGGCTGCCTTGCCGTGCTGCGTTTTCGCGAAGGTCTGCTTTGCGCAACGGAGCACTTTATCTTTGACTTCACGTCGCCGCTGCCGGAAACGCGCGAACAGCTGCTGCTGTCCTATTACGGGATGCAGCGGGAGATCCCACCGAAGATCCTGATCGACGGAGAGGTCGCAGAGTGCGACGATCTGGTCCGCTTTCTCGAAGAGAAACGCCAAAAGAAGGTGGAGCTGACCATACCGCAGATCGGCGACGGGCACCGGCTGATCCGGATGTGCCTTTCCAACGCGGCGCAGAAGCTCGGCGACTACAGCGGCAGAAAGGGCACGCAGACGACCGTCCTCGACGAACTCGCCAAAACGCTCGGGCTGCCGCGGCTGCCGGTCTATATCGAAGCGTACGACATTTCCCACACCGCGGGCGCGGACAACGTCTGCGGCATGGTCGTCTTCCGCGACGCCCGCCCGCTCAAGAGCGCCTACCGCCGCTTCGCGATCCAGGGTTTCGACGGGCAGGACGACTACGGCTCCATGCGCGAAGTCCTTTCGCGCCGGCTCAACCGCTATGTGGAGGAGCAGGAGAGCGGCGAAGGCTTCGGACGGCTGCCGGACCTCATCTTGCTCGACGGCGGGCAGGGGCAGGTCAACGCCGTCAAACCCGTTATCGACGCGATGGGACTGGATATTCCCGTGTTCGGCATGGTCAAGGACAACAAGCACCGTACCTGCGCGATCGCGACGGGCGGAGAAGAGATCGAGATCCGCGACGGACGGCGGGTGTTCACCCTCGTTTCCTCCATTCAGGAGGAGGTGCACCGCTTTTCGATCGCCTACCATAAAGAAAAGCACACACGCGGGGCTGTGTCAACGACCCTTGTGCGCATTCCGGGCATCGGCGAAAAGAAGGCGAAAGCGCTCTTGAAGGCGTTCGGCTCGCTTAAAAAGATCCGCGCGGCGGACGAAACGGCGCTGTGCGCTGTACCCGGAATCTCCAAAGCGAACGCGAAGGAGATCCGCGCATTTTTCGACGAGCAGAAAACCGAATGACTTTTTCTCCCGATTTTGACAAAAAGACTTGCTTTTCGACAGGATTCATGGTAGTATAGTTGCCCGAACGATGAAAGGATGTGGAAAGAGAATGCTCTCACAACACTTGCGGGAGATCCGTATCGAGCACAATCTGACCCAAAAGAATATCGCCGACGTGCTCGGCGTGGACCGTACGACCTACACCTATTACGAAACCGGCGCGACGACCCCGTCGCCCGATACGCTGTATAAGCTGTCGCGCATCTATAACGTGACGGTCGGCTATCTGATGGGCGTGGAGGAGAACGTTCCCCTCGACAGCGTCTCCGCAACGCGCGGAAGCGTCTCTCTGAGTGCGGGCGTTGACCCGATCGCGTCCCTCAGCAAAGAAGAAAGGGCGCTATTGATGTGCTTCCGCGTCCTGTCGCCGGAAGAAAAGAAAAAGGCGATCGAAAAGCTGCGCGAGATGGCGAAGGCGACCGAGAGCATCTGAGCCGCGTCATCGTTCCAATGAAAAAAACAGACCGCTTTGCTTGACAAGGCGGTTCTTTTTCGGTATCATAGAACCAACATAAACGGAAAGGAGTGTAGTTGGAATGAAGAAGGTACTTGCCGTGCTGCTTGCCGTAACACTGCTGTTCTCCGTGATGGCGATCGGTTTCGTTGCTTTCGCGGAAGGCGGAGACACCGTCGTGACCGACGCCCCCGCCGCTGACGACGGACAGGCGGAAGAGAGCGATGACAGCACCCCGGCCTGGCTGACCAATCTGATCAACCGGCTGATGGAAGTGTTCACGAAGGTGCTGACAAAACTCGGCATCAAGCTTGCGCTCAAGACCGGCGCGTTCGCGTAAGAAGCGACCCCTGAGCGGCTCTTTGCGGGCCGCTTTTTTTCGTGATGTTGCAAAGAAATGAATTTTCTTTTGACTTATGCAAAGGCGTATTGACAAATGGATAAAAAGTGTTTATACTGAGATTACCAAATCAAAGGAGGTCATCTATATGAAGAAACTGATTGCTCTGCTGCTTGCTGTATTGATGATGTTCTCGGTCGTGACCGTAGCTTTTGCCGAAGGTGAATCCGACGATACAACAACGACCGCTGCTGCGGAAGAAGAAAACAGCAACGCCGCGCTTGAAAGTATCATCAAACTGCTGATCGGCGACGGCAGCATCGAAAACATGCCGATCGGTACCGCGAAAGCCGGTCTCAAGATCGCGAAGATCTTCCTGAAACTTGCAAAAGCCTTCATCAAGGTCGGCGACGCGCTCGGCTTCATCGACGGCGACAAGATCTTCCTCGATCTCGTCAACTCTGTTGCCGGTCAGTTCAACACCGGTGATGAAGAAGCCCCCGCTCCGGAAAATACCACCGCTGCGGATCCTGCTGCATAAGTACCGAAACCCAACAGAAAATGAGCTGCTTCGGCGGCTCATTTTTTCTTAATACATTTTTTGGACTTAAAAAACTTTTGTCACAATTGCGGATTTTTTTAACAATATGTTGATAAATCTGCTATTGACAATTGTTATTTTATCCTTTATAATGAGACTGCTGAAAAGTATCAAAGGAGGATATTTCTATGAAAAAAACATTATCCGTTCTGCTTGCCGTTTTGTTGCTGTTCGCGACATTCGCGATCGGCTTTGCTGTTTTTGCTGATGACGCTACACCCTGCCCGGCCGGCTGCGGAAAACCGCATTCCACCACCCCGAGCTCCTGCACCTGCTGTCTCAACTGTCCGAACCTCGACATGAGCAAGGTCGTTGCCTGTGCGAAGGACGAACACGGCTTGAAGAACAGCTTCTGCTGCGCCAACTGCACCGGCTTCTATGACTGCACCTGCGGTCAGACCTGCGGCTGCGTATTCTGCAGCGGTAAAGGCGACGCCCCGCAGACAGAGATTAAGCCCGTGATCCCCGAGCAAACCCAGCTTCATATCAAGGAACTCTTCCAGTCCATCATCCAGAAGATCTCCGAAGTGTTCGACCGTATGTTTGAAGTTGCGTTTGCGGTGTTCAACGTCAAATAAGCAGAATTGATTCAAAAGGCTGTCTGCGTGGCAGCCTTTTTTCACTTTATAGGACCGATGAAAAAGGAGTGTGACCGATGAACTGGTTTGCTTTTTCCCTGATCACCATGCTCGCCTGGGGCGCCGCCGATCTTTTCTATAAAAAAGGCGCCGACGAGTCCGACCGTTACAGCCATCTGAAGACCTCCGTCATGGTCGGCGTCGTGATGGGTCTTCACGCCTGCTACACGCTGCTGTTCGGCCATATCGGCTATCAGCCGATCAACCTGCTGTTGTATCTGCCGGTCTCTCTGATGTATATCCTGTCGATGACCGTCGGCTATTTCGGCCTGCGCTATCTGGAACTGTCGATTTCGTCTCCGATCCAGAACACATCCGGCGCGGTCGTGTGTATCCTCTGCGCCGTGTTCCTCCATCAAAGCATGGAGCTGCCGCTGATCGCCGCCGTCGTCGTGATCTACGCCGCGATCTTCCTGCTCGGCGTGATCGAAAAGAAACAGGCGGACCGGCTGCGTGAGGCGGGCGACGAAAAGTACC
Organism: Clostridia bacterium; assembly: GCA_017544665.1. Taxonomy (GTDB): domain Bacteria; phylum Bacillota; class Clostridia; order Oscillospirales; family Acutalibacteraceae; genus UBA6857. The sequence goes on from JAFYDS010000239.1 coordinate 9,168, forward strand.
GCATCGGCTTCATCGCCTTTTTCATGCCGATCATCTACTGCGTGCTCGACGCGCTCGGCACCTTCTTCGACGCCTATTATCTCGACGACTGGACCGCGACACCCCTGCGCGGGGTCACCGAAGACACCCTCGAAGCCGTCGCCAACACGTCCTACGAGCTGACCTTCCTGATCGCCGCGGCGCTCCTGTTCTGCTACATGCGGTTCATCAAAAAAGAAAAGATGCCCCTGAAAAAGCAGGGCGCGCGCACCGTCGCCGCCGTCTTCGAGACCGCCGGCCAGTTCACCTACGTCTACGCGATGAGCGACGAAGCGATCCTCGCCGCGCCGATGGTCGCCTGCTACAGCGTCGTCTCCATGATCCTGTCCCGCATCTTCCTCAAGGAAAAGCTGACGAAAGGACAGTATGCGTGTATCGTGGTGGTCATGCTCGGTATCGCGGTGCTCGGGTTCTACGACGTTTGATTGCGGTGTGCAGTGACGCGGGGAAAGCTTGCCGCTGCAGGGAAGCTGCCGCCGCGAAGGAAAATGTGGAATTTGGAATGTGAAATGTGGAATAGTTTTTGCCCTCTTTTGGAGAGGGCATTTTTTATTTTTTAAAACTTTTGTAAGATTTCGGCAGAAAACGACATATATAATATATAGGTATCAATCCAACATAAGGAGGTGAACTGTATGCTCAGTCAAGCGGAGCAGAAAACGATCATTCAGACGAACTACCGCTCGATCTATCACCTTTGTCTTTACCGGCTGAAAAACGAGGAAGCTGCGCTTGACGTGACGCAGGACACCTTCACGCTGATGGTCGAAAAGGCGGCGGGTCTGACCAACGACTATATCCGGCAATGGCTGAACCGGGTCGCGGAAAACAAGTGTAAGGCGTGGCGGCGCAAGCACCGGCGAGACAAAGCGCAAGTGCGGCTCGACGAACTGCACCCCGACGCGCTGGACCGCCTGCTCTATCAGGTCGGCGATTACAGTCTCGGCGCCTATTACGAAAAATACGAAGCCGTGATGCTCGAGCGGCTTTCGCCGAAAGAGGCGCTGCTTTGCGAGCTGCGGTTCGCCCGCGGGCTGAGCCCGGCGGAGATTGCACAGCGGCTGCACATCAAGGTCGATGCGGTCAACACGAGACTGTCGCGGCTGAAAAAGAAGATGGAAAAAATCATCGAAGAAGACATCCCGTTTTTGTAAGAAACAGGACGAAACCGACATATAGATAACGAAAGCCGAAAACAGCCGGAAAGGAGGGCGACAGCGGTGAACGACAATAGAATACCGAACGAATTCGAAGCTCTGTTGAATGAACGGGACGCGATGATCGAAGCCGCCCTCGGGGCGGAGCACGCCCTCGGCGCCGCGCAGGAAACGGCGCAGATCGCCCGTCTTTTGGAACAGACGCGGGAGCCGGACACAGCGGAGATCGTGCCGTTGAAAAAGCGCGCGCACCGTCCGGGAAGACGGTTCCTGATCCTTGCAGCGGCGATTTTGCTGACGCTTATACTGCTTGGCAGCACGATCGCGGTCGAACCGGTGCGCCACTATATCCTGAATCGTTTTGACGGAACGAACATCATTTTCAAAAACGAATACGTTGAAGATTCTTTGAAGGAACGCTTCAACTACATCCCGGCGGGCTTCGCTTTGGTGAAAGAGGAGCATGACAGACTTGGAAATCTCTGGTGTTATAAGGATGAATATGGGAACCGTCTGAACATCACTACCTCGGAAAACGGCGGGGATACCTTTATCAATACAGAAGGCGTCGGCTATGAGGAAGTCGAGATTCAGGGACATACCGGCCTCTATGTGGAACGGCCGGGCGACTGTCTGATGCTTGTCTGGACAACGGGAAAGTACCATCATGCTGTGATTGCCGACCTTACTGAAACGTCCCGTGTTACAAGAGAAGACATGTTCAAAATTGCAAATGAAAGGGAGATTGTCTCCACGCGGAACAATAAAACGAAAGATTCGCTGAACGAATACTATCCTTATATCCCGCAGGGGTACTCGCTGGAAAAAGAAGAGCACGACAGAAAGCATAATTATTATTTATATGCGGATGCAAACCAAAACGAATTGGTGATTTCCACAATGAAAAACGGCAGCGTGGTTTCCGTCAATTCCGAAGGGGTCGATGTTCAAGTAGTTAGCATTCAAGGACAAACGGGGTTTCTGACGGAACGAGACAATGGGCTGATACTTGTATG
>JAFYDS010000240.1 GCA_017544665.1 Clostridia bacterium
CCAAGCGAAGAGAGCGACACCTTACGAGCGCAGCGAGTAACAAGGTTCCGGGGCCCCGCCCGAAATCTTTGATTTCGGTAGCGGGTCGGGTTCTTATATTTCTGACCGGACGGGTCGTTGGTTCGAGCAGGGCAGGCGGCGCTATACAGGAGAAAAAAACGCCAACAACACAAAACCCCTTGAGAAATCAAGGGGCTTTACTTGTTTTTTGCCAAAAAGGATGCTATACTATGGTGACCGACGAAATATCGACGGATTCTGATATATGAAAGCATTTTGAAAGAAGGATCAACCATGGAAAAAACAACGAAACAACTGAAGATCTGGCGGCTTGTCGCTATCCTCGCCCTTTGCGCCCTGGTGGCGGTCGGTATCCTTTATACTGTCGGACTGGCCGGAAAGCAGGCGGGTCCCGCCTCCGGCGACGGGACCGACGCGCTTTCGCTTTGGAACGACGGCACGGGAGCAAAAGCAAAGCTGATCGATTATGTGCGCGCCGTGACACAAGAGGGCGGCGCGGACTATATCCCCGTGGAGAGCCGCATCGCCGTGTTTGATATGGACGGGACGCTCGCCTGCGAAACCTTCTATACCTATTACGATACGATGATGTTCATCGAATACTGCCTGCATGATCACCCGGAGCGCGTCTCCGACGAGCTGAAGGCGGTGGCGGCGTCCATTCAGCCGGGGTACGTTGCCGACGAGACGCTTGCAAGAAACTTTGCAAAGGCTTACGCGGGCATGACGGTGGAAGAATTCTATGACTACGTTGTGGAATTCGGGCAGAAGAAGACGGCGAGTTTCAACAATATGCGCTATATCGACAATTTCTATCTCCCGATGGCAGAGCTTGTAAAATACCTTTATGAAAACGACTTCACGATCTACGTGATCAGCGGAACGGAGCGGACGACAACACGGGCGATCGTGGCAAACTCTCCGATCAAAGACTATGTTGCGCCCGAGCACGTGATCGGCACCGATTTTGAGGTGAAGCAGAAGGGACATGAGGACGAGGCGTCCAATATGAATTTCAAATATGAAAACGGCGACGAACTGGTGCTGACCGGCGGCTTTATCCAAAAGAACCTGAACGGCAACAAATCCATCTATGTGGAGCGTGAGATCGGACAGCGCCCGGTGCTTGCCTTCGGCAACAGCGGCAGCGACACCAGCATGATGAATTATGCGTTGGACAGCAGAAACCCCTACAAGGCGCAGGCGTATATGATTGTCGCCGACGACAGCGGACGGGAATGGGGCACACAGAATTGGGAAGAAAAGTCGGCGGAGTATGCGGAAAAAGGCTTTATCCCGATCTCCATGAAAGACGATTTCACCGTCATTTACCCCGACGGTATCACAAAGGCAGAACAGCAATACACGCCGGTTGACGCTGCGTACGAGGCGGAAACGAAGCAGGCGGCGTAACGGCCTTGCTTTGGCTGCTGTTTGCGCTTGACTTTGCGCTGCCGAGGGTGCATAATAAGAAGCAAGAAAACGTGGGAGGTTGTCTTATGAAACATATCCGGAAACTCACAGCGGTTCTGCTGGCGCTTTTGCTTGCCCTTTCCGTTTCGTCCGCTGCGTTTGCCGACGATGAACCCGAGAAGTGCCTGCGGTTCAACGCCGACGGCAAGTTCAAGATCATGATCTTCACCGACGCGCACGAGGATGACGAACTGGCGGAATCAACAAGGGCGCTCATGTGTGAGGCGCTCGACAAGTACGAGCCGGATTTCGTCGTCTTCCTCGGCGACAACACGACCGTCTGGGGCTATGACCGGCAGGTCGCCGCGATCGACGCGCTCACAAAGCCCACCCGTGACCGCGGGATCCCGTTCGGCATGGTGCACGGCAACCACGACAGCGAATACGGCACGTCAAGAGACGGGATCTGCGCAATCTGGGCCTCCTTCGGCTGCATGACCTACGACGCCGACCCGTCGCTGTACGGCTGCGGCAACTGCAATCTGCCGATTTTGTCGTCTGACGGGGCGAAGACCGCGTTCAACCTCTGGTTCATCGACAGCGGCAGCAACAACACCGATCCCGGCTGTTCCGGCTACGACTATGTCCACCCGGATCAGATCGAATGGTACAAGAAGACCGCGCTCGCCCTCAAGGAGCAGAACGGCGGTGAAGTCGTTCCGGCGATCGATTTTCAGCACATCATCATTCCCGAGGTGTATGACGAGCTTTATCTGGAGCTTCCGCGTTCCTTCGGAAAGCTGACGTTTGAACGGGCGGACAAGGACTATTTCACGGTGCCTGATCTGATGCGCCTGAACGGCTACTGGCTGGAGCACCCCTGTCCGCCGGACGTCGAGGACGGTCAGCTGGCGGCGTGGAAGGAGATCGGCGACGTGATCGCCGAGTTTAACGGCCACGACCATAAGAACACCCTGCAGGTCAACATCGACGGTGTTGACATCGTGAACGTCCCCGCCTGCGGCGAATCGGCCTATCACACCGATTACACGCGCGGCGTGGGCCTCATCACGCTCGACGAAAAGCACCCGCGGAACTACAAGTATGAGCTGATCCAGATGTATAAACTTGCCCTTGAGAAAGATTCTGGCATCCCCGCGGCGTGCGGAGAAGAACGGTCGTACTATCAGAAGATCGCGGTCCTCGACTTTGTGCCGCAGGTGTTCTTTGCGGTCTGCCGATTCTTCAACGGCATCGGCGCGAAGCTCAGCGCAACGCTCGGCAAGTGATACATCTCATGAAACAACAATCGCCGCCCGCAAAAGGCGGCGTTGTGTTTGAATATGACATTTTTGTAAATGATGGTAAATTCAGAGCGGTTTTCTCGGCGATTTACCTTGACAAATCGCTTGGAGAATGGCATAATATAAACGTGTTTTTAGCGCTTTAGCCTAATAAAACAAATCTATATCAACGGAGGAAAAACACATGAAAACCTACAAAAAAGTCGTTGCAATTCTGTTGGCTGTTCTGCTGGTCGCCGCGCTGGCTGCCTGCGGCAACAAGACCCCGGAACCGTCGGGCCAGAAGTACATCATCGCTTCCGACAACGCGTTCGCGCCCTTTGAGTATCTGGACACCGATACCAACGAGTATGTCGGTATCGACATGGATATTTTGGCAGCAATCGCCGAGGATCAGGGCTTTGAGTATGAAGTTCAGAACGTCGGTTTCGACGCCGCGCTGAACCAGGTCCAGTCCGGTCAGGCGGACGGCGTGATCGCCGGTATGACCATCACCGACGAGCGCAAGCTGACCTTCGATTTCTCCGAAGGGTATTTTGACGCCGGTCAGATCCTGGTCGTCCCCGCCGACAGCACGATCGAAAGCCTGGAAGATCTGAGAGGCACCAACGTTGCCGTCAAGATCAGCACCCAGGGCGCCGACTATGCGCAGTCCATCGCTGAGGAATACGGCTTCACGGTCACCACGTATGAAGATTCCCCGACCATGTATCAGGCCGTCGTTCAGGGCACAAACTCCGCCTGCTTCGAAGACGATCCGGTTGCCCGTTTCTCCATCCAGACCCAGGCGCTTGCGCTGAAGGTCGTCGGCGACGTCATCAACGCGAAACCCTACGGCTTTGCCACGAAGCTGGGTGAGAATGCGGACCTGGTCGCGATGTTCAACGCCGGTCTTGCCAACATCAAGGCCAACGGCGTCTATGACACCATCCTTGCCAAATACGGTTATTGATTCGTTAACACACGTTGTTTGCAGGAACGCCCTTTCGGCGTTCCTGCCATTTCAGAAGTAAAATCAGGTCGGTATGGCCCGGCGTTCGGGTCGTACCGGCTGTCAAAATGAAAGTCAGGGTACAGCATGGATTTTGCGCGAATGTTTGAAAAAGCCACTCCGCTGATTTTGGCGGGCTTTTGGCTGACCATCCGAATATCGATCGTTTCTCTTTGCCTGGGTATGGTCCTGGGCTTGATTACGTGTCTGTTCCGGTTGTCCAACCTTCGCGTCATGCGCTTTCTGGCCGGCGTCTATATCTGGATCATCCGCGGCACGCCCATGCTGGTGCAGGCGTTGATCATCCACTTCGGTATTCCGCAGGTGGTCAACCTGATTTTGCGCGCCATGGCGGACGGCGGCGATTTCCAGAAGTTCACGTTCACCGCGTTCGCGTCCGGCGTCATCACGCTGACGCTCAACGCCGGCGCCTATCTGTCCGAGATCTTCCGCGGCGGCATTCAGGCGGTCCCCGTCGGGCAGAGCGAAGCGGCGAGAAGTCTCGGTATGACCGGTTTCGGCACCATGATGAAGATCGTGCTGCCGCAGGCGTTCAAGATCGTCATCCCGTCGCTGGTCAATCAGTTCATCATCACCATCAAGGATACGTCCATCCTCTCCATCATCGGGCTGGCGGAGCTGGTCAACAAGGCCAAGGTTTACGTCGGTTCCACCTATCAGTACATGGAGACGTATCTGTTCGTTGCGGTTTGCTACCTCGTGTTTACCTCGCTGCTGATGCTGCTGTCGCGGTTTGTGGAAAAGAAGCTGAAATACGCGAAGAAGTAGCGGCACGGCCGCAGGGAATCTTTCGGAGAGGACGGTTTTGTTATGAGTGAAGAACGCGCGGCGGTCGTTTCCGCCGATCCAAACGAAAAAAAGATCATTATTTCGCATCTGAAAAAGTGTTTCGGGGACCACGAAGTGCTCACCGATATCAATCTGGAGGTCACCAACGGCGAGGTGGTCTGCATCATCGGGCCGTCCGGCAGCGGCAAATCCACGCTGCTGCGGTGCATCAACCGGCTGGAAAACCCCACCGCCGGCACGATCATCGTGGACGGCAACGATATCACCGATAAAAAGGCGAATATCAATAAGATCAGAGAGAACATCGGCATGGTGTTTCAGCAGTTCAATCTGTTCCATAACCATACCGTTTTGAAAAATATTACGCTCGCGCCGATCGACCGAAAAAAATATACGCGGCAGCAGGCGCACGACCGCGCGACCGAATTGCTGGAGCGCGTCGGTCTTTCGGAAAAAGCCGCGTCCTATCCCGGCGAGCTTTCCGGCGGACAGCAGCAGCGCGTCGCCATCGCGCGGGCGCTGGCGATGAACCCCGACATCATGCTCTTTGACGAGCCGACCTCAGCTCTGGACCCCGAAATGGTGGGCGAGGTGCTTGCCGTTATGAAGGAACTGGCGGCGGAGGGTATGACCATGGTGGTCGTGACGCACGAAATGGGCTTTGCCCGCGAGGTCTCCGACCGGGTCATCTTTATGGCGGACGGCGTGATCGTCGAGGAAGGACCGCCCGATCAAGTGTTCGATGCGCCGCAGGAACCGCGGACGAAGGACTTTTTGAACTGTGTGTTGTAAGAAACGTGAATATAAAGCAGCCTGCGGAGGATGTCCGTCAGGCTGTTTTTTTGAAGATACAGCGAACCGGCAGACGGGAAAGACAAAGCGGCGAACGCCCCTCTTGTATTCTTGTTCGATTTGTGCTATAATATAATTACCCTAAATACAGGAGGCATTATCATGGACGATATCAAAACCTTTTTTGACGGTATGGCAGACGTGATCTCTTCGTTCTTTGTCAGCATTCTGTTCTTCTTTTTCAACAGATAAAAGACGGACGCGAACAGGAACTGAGAACCGCACAGAAATATCAGCAGCATGAAGATGAAAAGACGGGACCGCCGCGCGCGGTTCTGTTTTTTTCTTTACAAAACAGAATTATGAAATATTAAGCTTTCTGAACAGCGCTTTACAAACCCCGGCTTTTTGGCTAAAATCAAAACGGTGATCCGGGACGGCGGGTCGGTTCGAAGGAGCCGGCGGCGCGCTTCGGATACGGAAAGGTGGGTTTGCTGTGTATACGTGGAATATGATCGTGAACGTCATTGTGTCTGCCATTATGGTCATCGAGGCGGTGTTTGCACTTCCGTTTCAAAGCGCGGTGTTCTTTATCGACAACGAAGCGTCGGTGTTCGAAAGCGGCGACGGAATGTACACCGTGATCTGGTCAACGTCTTTGCCGGGGACGGGGTGTGTGACGTACACCTATGAGGGCGAAGAGTATATCGTCAAGGATCTGCAGAACTCCGCGGTCCGTACGGAGGACACGGTCCACAGCGTCCGGATCCCGAAGGCGCACCTCGACCATAATACCTACACCTACGCGTCGCAGCAGATCGGCACGAGACGCGCGTACGTCGCCGTCAAGGGGCGGACCGTCACGTCAAAGCCGGTCGCGTTCCAGGGCTACGCCGGGCAGGAGACGATCCACGCGCTGGTGCTGTCGGATATCCACGAGAACCCCGTCAACGCGCAGAAGGCGGTGGACAACTTCGACGCGGCGCCCGATCTGCTGGTCCTGAACGGGGACCTCGTCAGCTATATGACGTCAGAGCTGAAATTCAAGCAGGTCCTTTCCTATGCCCATCAGTTCTCCGGCGGCAGTATTCCGGTCATCTATACGCGTGGCAACCACGAAAACCGCGGCACCTACGGACCCAAGGCGGTCGATATCTTCAAGACGTCGACGCGCGGACAGTATTTCACCTGCAGCTACGGACCGATCTCGCTGCTCTGTCTGGACACCGGCGAAGACAAGTCGGACGACGACTGGACCTACAGCGGGCTGGTGGACTCGACGACTTATGTCGCGCAGGAGACCGAATGGCTGAAGACCCTGACGCCCGACGAGGACGCCGCGTACCGGGTCGGGATCGCGCACATGCCGAACCTCAACAACCGCTACGGCAACAACTGGATCCCGCTGCTGACCGATCTGAAGATCGACCTGTTCGTCGCGGGCCACAAGCACCGCGTGAACTTTGAATATCAGCGGCAGCGCGCCCCGTTCTATCAGATGCTCGACGGCGGAAAAACGAACGACGACGGCTTCGTCGCGACCATGCTCACCTTCGGCGGCGGGAAGATCAAAGCGACTTGCTACGACGACCAGAAGAACTTTGTGGGCGAACACACCTATGAGATCAAACGGTGACCGTTCGCCGCGCGCGGACGGACCGGAAAGAGGCGGGAAGCACCTGTCTCTTTTTTCTTTTCCAAAATCGCGCGATATATAGACTTTGGATCGCGTTTGTGATATGATACATACATCGGGTTCCCGCGTTCTGAAACCGGCGGGAACGACACGGGAGGTCCGCTATGCTGAAAAACATCCCCAAACTTTTATCGCCCGCGCTGCTGAAGGTCCTTTGCGAAATGGGACACGGCGACGAGATCGTGATCGGCGACGGAAATTTCCCCGCCGCGGCGAACGCGAAACGGCTGATCCGCGCCGACGGGATCGGCGCCTGCGAGATGCTCGACGCCGTGCTGCAGGTCTTTCCGCTGGACCAGTACGACGCGAACAACTTCGTGCTGATGCAAAAATGCGAGGGAGACGCCGCCGACACGAGCATCTGGAACGACTACGAAGCCATTCTGCATCGCTATGAGCCGGACGCGACCGTCTCGTTCGAAGAGCGGTTCGCCTATTACGACCGGGCGAAGAAGGCCTACGCGATCATCGCGACGGGCGAAGAAAAGCAGTATGCCAATATCATTTTGAAGAAAGGCTGCGTGTTGTGATGAAAACGTTTGCGACCTACTTTCAAAACGAAGAAAAAGAACCGCTCCAATACGGCGAAGTCAACCTGATCAACCCGCCGCGGCAGCGGCTGCGCGGCGAACCGCTGCGCTCAGGCGTCGAAGCGATGCCGGTGTTCTGCGGCTTTTGCGGGACCGACCATGAGCTGATGAACATGGGACGGAAAGGGCTGCTCGGTCCGAAGTTCCCCGCGGGGCAGACCCGGCTGATCAACGGCCATGAGGGCGTCGTCTGGGTCCCCGGAGAAAACCGCTTTGCCATCGTGCTAATCCGCGGCGGCGACAGCTGCGACCCGACGCGGTTCACGGAAGATGAGACCTATTTTGAATACGGCTGCGACGGCGCGGACGGCATCTTCTGCGACAAGGGGTATTTCAACCCCGATATGCTGCTGCATCTGCCGGATAAATATGAGGGCTTGCAAAAGCTGCCGCTGTCTCTGGCAAAGAAGCTGGTCTTCTCCGACCCCTACGCCTGCGCGGTGTTCCAGCATGAGCGGATGTGCGACATCGGCGAAGCGCAGCTGTTCCGCGTGGTAATGGCGAAGGAAAAGTGTGACGAACCGACCGCGCGCAAAAAAGCCGTGGAGGCCGCGTTCGCGCGCGTGGTGATCTTCGGCCTCGGCACGACGGGCCTGTTCATCGGCGATCAGATCCGCCGCAACCACCCGGAGGCGAACATCCTCTTTGTCGCAAGAAGCGACGCGGAGAGCGAAAAGGCGCGGTTCGTCAAAGACGAGCTCGCGTGCGACTATCTCTCTTCCGGCGGAATGGACGAAGCGGAAACCGCCGCGGCGATCACGGCGCGCATCGGCGGCAGGGCAACGATCTTTGTCGGCACGAGCGGCACCGAAGCGGAGCACCGCATCGCGTTCGCGCAGGGCGTCCTCGGCTGCAACGGAATTTACAACAGCTTTTCGCTCGGGCCGAAGGTCACCTATGACACGATGCCGTTCGGCTTCCAGAATCACGTGATCCTCGCGTCGATCAACTTTACGCAGGCGCACATGGAGACCGCGATCCGCCTGCTTTGCGAAAGCCGGTTCGACCGCCTTGTGAAGCTGATCGACAAAGATGCATTCACAAGCGACCCGATCGGCGCTTACGAAAACAAGATCTACAGTAAAGGCGCGCCGCTGAAAACGGCGGTCGTCTGGAACCCCGCCTATCTCGGTATGGAGGCTTGACATGAAAGCAATAGAAATCACCGCGCCCGGCAAAATCCGGATCATTGAAAAAGAAGCGCCGCAGCCGAAAAAGGGCGAAGCGCTGCTCAGGGTGCTGTACGGCGGCATCTGCGGCGCGGACGTCGCGTCCTACACGGGCAACCAGCCGTTCACGACTTATCCGCGGATCCCGGGGCATGAGTTTTCTGCCGAGATCGTGTCGATTCCCGCGAACGACAGGGGGCTGAAAGCGGGCGACGTCGTCACCTGCAACCCCTATTTCAACTGCGGAACCTGCTACGCCTGCAGGCGCGGGCTCGTCAACGCCTGCCACGACAACCAGACGATGGGCGTCCAGCGCGACGGCGGCTTTCAGGAATACATCACGATGCCCGTGGAGCGCATCATCGACGGCAAGGGACTTTCCGCGAAGGAACTCGCGCTGATCGAGCCGTTCTCCATCAGCTGCCACGCGCTCTCCCGCGCCGAAGTGCGCCCGGGCGACAATCTTTTGATCATGGGTGCGGGACCGATCGGTCTGTTCGCGCTGCTGCGGGCGAAAGCCCTCGGCGCAAGGGTGCTGATTGCCGATATGCTCGAAAGCCGGCTCGCTCTTGCCGCGTCCTTCGGCGCGGACCGGACGGTCAACGTCAAAGAGACCGACCTGCACGACGCCTGCGGCGCCTTCACCGGAGACTGCGGCTTCGACGTCTGCGTGGAAGCCTGCGGCGCGCCCGAGACGTTTTTGTCCTGTGTCAGCGAAGCGGCCCACGGCGCGAATATCATTCTGATCGGCAACGGCAAGCGGGAGACCACGTTTGTCCATTCGATTTTACTCAAAAAAGAACTCAACGTCTTCGGCAGCCGCAACGCCTTTACGAAGGACTTTGAGGCGCTGATCGACCTGGTGGCTGCCGGCGGCGCGGACGTGCTGAAGATGGTCAGCGGCGTGTACGCCATGGAGGACGCCGCCGCGGCGTTCGAGGCGCTCGCGCACAACGACGGCACGCTCGCCAAGCTGCTGATCCAAATCGGTGACTGAGATGAAAGAAACGATCTTACAATTCGGAACGGGCAACTTTCTGCGCGGCTTTGTGGACTGCTTTGTCGACAGTCTCAATAAGCAAGGACTGTATGACGGCAAGGTCGTCATCGTCTCGCCGACGGACTCCAAAGCCGTGGAGACGATCAACGCACAGGGCGGCCGGTACCACCTGATCCTGCGTGGCGTGGAAAACGGCGAAGCGGTCAGCAAAACGACGGAGATCACCTGCGTATCGCGGGCGGTCAATCCCTACCGCGACTTTGACGCGTTTCTGTCGCTTGCCGCGAACCCCGATCTGCGCTTTATCGTCAGCAACACGACCGAGGCGGGCATCCGCTTTGACGGCGCCTGCCGGTTTGACGCCCGCCCCGCGGCGTCCTTTCCGGGAAAGCTGACGCAGTTTTTGTACCGGCGGTACCAACTGTGCCTCGGCGGACTGGTCATGCTGGCGTGCGAGCTGATCGACGACAACGGCAGAGCGCTCGAAGAATGCGTCCTGCGCTATGCCGTGCAGTGGAATCTCGGCGACGGCTTTGTGTCGTGGCTCCAAAAAGAAAACCGCTTTTGCGGTACGCTCGTGGACCGGATCGTGACGGGCTTCCCGAAAGAGGAAGCGGAGGAAATCTTTGCCGAGCTCGGCTGCCGCGACGCACTGCTCGATACCGCCGAACCCTATCACCTCTGGGTGATCGAGGGCGACTGCGAAACGGAACTGCCGCTGCAAAAAGCGGGCTGCAATGTGATCTGGACAGATGACGTCGCGCCGTATAAAAAGAGAAAGGTGCGCGTCCTCAACGGGTCGCACACGTCGCTCGTGTTCCCGTCGCTGCTTTGCGGCGTCGAGACGGTCGGCGAGAGCCTCGGCGACACACAGCTGAACGACTTCTTGCACACCTGCCTGTTCGGGTATATTCTTCCCGTGCTCGGCGATAGCGAGGAAAACCGCGCGTTTGCCGCGGCGGTGCTCGAGCGCTTCGCTAACCCATATATCCGGCATTTGTGGAAGTCGATCTCGCTGAACTCCGTCAGCAAATACACGGCGCGCGTGCTGCCGACGGTGATGGACTATCAAAAACAGCGCGGGTCTCTGCCGAAGCCGCTGGTGTTTTCGCTCGCCTGCCTGATCCAATATTATAAAGAAAACGACCCGACAGACGACGCGGCGGCGATCGACTTTATCCGGACGCACGGCGTGTCCGACATGCTCGCAAATACCGATCTCTGGGGCGCTGACCTGCGCGATCTGACGGCGTTGGTCGAAGAGAGCCTGCGGCAGATCGCACAACACGGGATCAGGGAGGCGATCAGATGGAGTATGTCCTGATTCACAAAAACGACAACGTGAAGGTCTGTCTTGCCGACGGGCACAAGTACGCCGTCAGGCAGATCAAAGCGGGGGAGCCGGTCGTCAAATACGGCTTTCCGATCGGCGTCGCGACGAAAGACGTCGCCCCCGGCGACCGCGTGCACACCGAAAATCTCAAGACCGCGCTCACGGGACCGGAGACCTATCGCTATCAGCCCGCCTTCACGCCGCCGCAGCCGCTTTCTCCCGCGACGATAGAGGCGTATGTCCGGAAGGACGGCGGCATCGGCATCCGCAACGACCTTTGGATCATCCCGACGGTCGGTTGCGTGGACGGGGTCGCGCAAACGCTCGCGCAACAGACGGGCGCGTTCTGCTTCGGCCATCCCTATGGCTGCAGTCAGCTCGGCGACGACCTTCTCGTGACGCAGAAAACGCTGGCGGGGCTGATCAAACACCCGAACGCGGGCGGCGTGCTCGTCCTCGGGCTCGGCTGTGAAAACAACGGGATCGACGCGATGCGGCAGCTGCTCGGCGACTATGACGAGACACGCATCCGCTTTCTCAACTGTCAGGACTGCGGCGACGAGATCGCGGCAGGTACGGCGATTCTGGAAGAACTCAAAGCGCTTGCCGAAACAGATCAACGCACGGCAGTGCCGGTTTCCAAGCTGAAACTCGGGCTCAAATGCGGTGGCAGTGACGGCCTTTCGGGCATCACCGCGAACCCGCTTTGCGGCAGGGTGACCGACCGGCTCGTCGCTATGGGCGGCACGGCGGTGCTCACCGAGGTGCCGGAGATGTTCGGCGCGGAGCAGCTGTTGTTCGACCGCTGCGTCAGCGAAGACGTGTTCCGAAAAGCGGTCGCCCTGATCAACGATTACAAGCAGTACTTTCTCGCCCACAATCAGCCGGTCAGCGAGAACCCCTCGCCCGGCAACAAAGAGGGCGGGATCACGACGCTCGAGGAAAAGTCGCTCGGCTGCGTCCAGAAGGGCGGCACGGCGCCGGTAACGGCGGTACTCGATTACGGCGACACGGCCCGTACGCCGGGGCTCAACCTCCTGAACGGACCTGGCAACGACATGGTCGCCGTGACGAACCTCGCCGCGGCGGGCTGTCAGCTGATCCTGTTTACCACGGGGCGTGGAACGCCGCTTGGCGCGCCGGTCCCGACGATCAAGCTCGCGACGAATACCGCGCTCGCAACGAAGAAGCAAAGCTGGATCGACTTCGACGCGCAAACGCAAAATGAAAACGACCTGTTTGAGCTGCTGCTCGCGACGGCGAACGGCAAACAAACGAAGAATGAGGCAAACGGCTTTCGCGAGATCGCCCTGCTGAAGGATGGTGTGACGTTATGATCATTGACAGCCATGTGCATCTTTGGAAAACCCAGAACGGCCGCGTGGCGGGGAAACCGGTCTTTTCGGTCGGCAACGGCAAAAGCGACTTCGGCGGGACAGTCCGTCAGATGATGCCGCCGTACATGGTCAGCGGTGAGAACACGCCGGAGATGCTGATCGCCAATATGGACTACGCCGGCGTCAGCGCGGCGGTGGTTACGCAGGAGGAGATCGACGGCAATCAGGATGCATACCTCCTCGCGGCGAAGGCGAAGTACCCCGACCGGCTGAAGATCTGCTCGCTTTATGAGGAGGGCAGACCCTTCGCGCTCGACGGCTTTGACGGCGTCAAGCTCTGCGCCGGACGGTTTCCCACGCAGGATCTGACAAAGCACGAAGCGGTGTTCGACGCGGCAAACAAGCATGGCAAGTTCCTGTTCATCGAACTGGCGGACGGAGACAGACAGACCGCGTCGCTCGCGGAAATGATCCGGCAGTACCCCGACCTGCGCATCGCGATCGGGCACTTCGGCATGGTGACGCGGGCGGGCTGGGAGGCGCAGATCAAACTCGCCCGCCACGAAAACGTCCGCGTCGAAAGCGGGGGTATCACCTGGCTTTATAACAGCGAGTTCTATCCGTACCCGTCTGCCGTCCGCGCGATCAAAGAAGCTGCGGAACTCTGCGGGATGGAGAAGCTCATATGGGGCAGCGACTACCCGCGGACGATGGTGGAGATCACCTACAAGATGAGCTTCGACTTTGTATTGAAATCAAAGGAACTGACCGACAAGGAAAAAGCGGCGTTCCTGTTCGAAAACGCCGCAAAGTTCTATGGGTTCGACAATCTTGCCCCGTGTGAAAAGATTCCGAATATGCTGGAAGATTAAACGCAACAAACGCCGCCCTTAAGGCGGCGCTTTTGTTTTTTACATCAACTGAATACAATCTCCCGTATCCTCCACCGGAACGATCGCGACGCGCTCGTCGCCGGAAGAGTTCGGCGTGTGGTAGGTGAACAACAGCAGCCCGTTCGCGGAAAAGAGCATCCCGTGACCGCCGTCGCTGTCGATCAGCGGGGGCAGGTGCTCAAAGGCGCCCGTGATACTGCCGTCCGGGAAGCGGACGAGACATTCCGCGTACTGTCCGTTCAGGATCGTTGACCAGAGCATCAGCAGCGCGCCGCCGGTCGTTTTGTAAAGAAACGGGCCGTCGGTGACATAGTGGCGGCCGTCGGGACGCTTCTTGACGTAGGACGGGTCGGAGCCGTGAAAGAGCAGCACCGGCTCGCCCGCCGCGGCGGAAAGGTCGTCAGAAAGAGGCAGGTAGCAGATCGTCCCGTCGATGATCTGCGTATGCTCGTGACAGAAGACGAGATACGGTTTGCCGTCTTCGACATAGAGCGTCCCGTCGAGGCACTCCCATTCGAAGGGCGTGACGGCGCCGTCGCTGTGCGGGCGGAAGGGACCCATCGGACGGTCTGCTTTGAGCACATAGGTGCCGCGCAGGCCGTTCTCTTTCGTGAACGTCGCGAACATATAGTAAGCGCCGCGCCATTTGTGCACTTCGGGCGCCCAGTTGACCTCGGTGTTCAGCCCGTAATCGGCGGAGGTGAAACAGGGGGTCGGGTCGCTCCATACGGCAAGGTCGGTCGACGTGTAGACGTCGAAGCCGCCGACGTGCCGCCCGAACGAAGCGGCGCGGGTGCCGTACAGGTAATAGGTCCCGTCTTCGACGAGAATAAAGGGGTCGCGGATGTTGATCTCTTTGGCGCGCATAAAAAACGCTCCTTTCCGTCGTCGTTATCTTTATTTTATATCAAACGCGGGAAAAATACAAGGGAAACCTGCGCGGTTTTCCGCCGTAAAAGGCGGTTCACAGTTCTTTTGCAAATGATTGATACTTCTGTGATAATCCTGTGGTATAGTAAAAAAGGAAACGGGGACGCGATGGAAAAAACGACCATATCTGTCAAAAGGCTGCTTTCGCTCGGTACGTCGGTGCTCGCGGGCAACGCGCTTTTGGCGTTCGCCGTGGCGGCGTTCGTGCTGCCGCGGGGGATCCTCATGGGCGGCACGACCGGGCTCGGGATCGTGCTCGCGCACGTCACGGGGCGAGATATGGCGCTGTTTGTTTTGGCGCTCAATCTCTCGCTGCTACTCTGCGGCTTGTTCACGCTCGGGAAAACCTTCTTTCTTTCGACGGCGGCGAGCACGCTGCTCTATCCGGCGTTTCTCGCGCTCTTTCAGCGTGTACCCGGGCTTTCCGTAATGACGGACAACGACCTGCTCGCGGCGATCTTCACCGGCCTTCTGGCGGGCGTCGCGCTCGGCCTCGTGATGCGCGTCGGCGCGTCCACGGGCGGAATGGACGTCGTCAACCTGACGCTGCACAAATGGCTGCACGTCCCGGTCGCCGTATTGGTCTGGCTGTCGGACCTCGTTGTGGTCGGCGGACAGGCGGCGTTCGCGAAGCCGGAAGAAACGCTCTGCGGGCTGCTCGTCCTGCTGCTCGAATCGTGGACGCTCGATCGGGTGCTGCTGCTCGGGCGCGCGCAGTTGCAGGTATTCGTCGTGTCCGACCGCTACGGCGCGATCCGCGACCGGCTGCTAAAGGAGCTGCAGCTCGGCGTGACGATGACCGCCATCGAAACGGGACTGCGCAAAACGGCGCAAAAGGGCGTCCTTTGTGTGATCCATCCGCGGCGGCTCTACAAAGTGACAAGCTGCGTGCAGGCGATCGACCCGCAGGCGTTTATCACGATCACGAAAATTCAGGAGGTGCGCGGCAGGGGCTTCACGCTCGACCGCGACGCCGCAAACAAAAACGATCTGCCCGGACGGGCAGGAAAGGATGATACACCATGAAAGCATTTTTCGCAAAAATCACCGCCTTCTTCCTCGCGGTCCTCGCGTTCTTCGGCCTTTCGCCGAAAACGCCGGCGCAGCCGGAGACCCCGGCCGAGACCGACGGCTACGCAATCGTCGAGACCGGCGTCCAGTTCTACTTCGCGGCGAACGCGACAACGGGCTACAGTTGGGCGCAGACGCAGCAGGGCGACAGCGTCGCGCTCGAGAAGGAATACTATGCCGCGCCGAAAACCGAGCCGCCGATGGCGGGGCAGGGCGGCACGCAGTTTTACGTTTTCCGCGCCGTGAAGCCCGGCACGACGACGATCACCTTTACCTATCAGCGGCCGTGGGAAACCGATCCGCCGATCACGACCTACGTGGCGGTTGTTGTCGTCGCGGATGATCTGTCCGTGACGGTCAGCAGCTTTGAAATGCAGTGACACAGCAGTGGCTGCCCTCCCGCGCGGAGGGCGCTTTTTCGTGCACGGTGCGCAGTGCGCAGTGCACAGCATAGCCGGTCTCCGCAAAATACCCCTTGTATCTTTTGCGGAAATCAGGTATAATGACAGGTGAAACCAACACAGACAGGAGGAACCCGTTATGTTATATCCGAAAATCGGCATCCGCCCCGTGATCGACGGCCGCTGGGGAGGCGTACGCGAAAGCCTCGAAGCGCAGACCATGGGCATGGCAAAGGCGGCGCAGACCCTCATCGAGGGCAGCCTGCGCTATCCCGACGGCACTCCCGTGCAGTGCGTCCTTTGCGAAACGACGATCGGCGGCGGCGCGGAGGCGGCAAAGTGCGCCGAACAGTTCGCCTCAGAGAACGTCGTCGCGACCCTTTCCGTGACGCCCTGCTGGTGCTACGGCTCTGAAACCTTCGACATGGACCCGCAGACGATCAAAGCCGTCTGGGGCTTCAACGGGACGGAACGCCCGGGCGCCGTCTATCTTGCCGCCGTGATGGCCGCCTACGCCCAAAAGGGGCTGCCCGCGTTCTCGATCTACGGCAGAGACGTCCAGGACATGGACAACGCGGAGATCCCCGCGGACGTCGCGGAAAAGATTCTGCGCTTCGCCCGCTGCGCCGTGAGCGCCGGCTGGATGAAGAACAAGGCCTACGTCAACTTCGGCGGCGTCGCGATGGGCATCGCCGGCAGCTACTGCAACGCCGACCTGTTCCAGAAATACTTCGGCATCCGCGCCGAGTGGGTCGATATGACCGAGATCATCCGCCGCATCACGCTCGAGATCTATGACCATGACGAGTATGACAAAGCGCTCGCGTGGATCAAAGAAAACTGCAAAGAAGGCTTCAACTGCAACGCGGGGAAGAATCTGCCCGCCATCATCCGCAAATCGAAGGTCGTCCCGCCAGACAAGGACTGGGAATTCATCGCAAAGATGACGATCGTCATGCGCGACATCCTCTTCGGCAACGAGAAACTCGACGACCTCGGCTGGCACGAGGAGGCGCTCGGCAAGAACGCCGTCGCCGGCGGCTTCCAGGGCCAGAGACAGTGGACCGACTGGCTGCCCAACGCGGACTTCACCGAGGCGATCATGGCGAGCTCGTTCAACTGGAACGGACCGAAGCAGCCGACGCCCTTCGCCACCGAAAACGACACGCTCAACGGCGTCGCCATGATGCTCGGCACCCTCGTTTCCGGCTCCGCGCCGTGCTTCCACGACGTGCGCACCTACTGGAGCCCCGACGCGTGCGAGCGCGTGACCGGCGTGCGTCCGACCGGCGTCGCCGCGAACGGCTTCATCCACCTGATCAACTCCGGCGCGACCGCGCTGGACGGCAGCGGCGCGAGCAAAGACGCAAACGGCAACGGCTGCATGAAGCCCTTCTGGGAAATGACACAAAGCGACATCGACGCGTGTCTCAAAGCGACCGACTGGTGCCGCGCGAATTACGAATACTTCCGCGGCGGCGGCTTTTCGAGCCACTTCCGCTGCCGCGCCGAAATGCCCGTGACGATGCTGCGCGTCAACGTCGTGGACGGCGTCGGCCCCGTGTTACAGCTTGCGGAGGGCTACACCGCCGATCTGCCGGATGAGATCCACAACGTGATCGACAAGCGGACCGACCCGACCTGGCCGACGACGTGGTTCGTCCCGACGCTGACGGGCAAGGGCGCGTTCAAAGACGTTTACAGCGTGATGGCGAACTGGGGCGCGAACCACGGCGTGACGGTCTACGGTCACGTCGGCGCCGATCTGATCACCCTCGCGTCGATGCTGCGCATTCCGGTGAACATGCACAACGTGGACGACAGCCGCATCTTCCGCCCGCACGCGTGGTCCGGCTTCGGGACCGAGGACGCCGAAAGTTCCGACTACCGCGCCTGCAAGACCTACGGCCCGCTGTATGGCTAAAGAGGTACAAAGCATGGACAAGCGCTATTCCCATGTGGTCGTCGTCGGCGTGGACGGCGCGGGCGGCTACTTCAAGGACGCCGACACGCCCCGTTTTGACCGAATCTTTCAAAACGGCGCGGTGACCTATACCGCCCTCGCGTCCAACCCGACCATCAGCGCGGAATGCTGGGGGTCGATGCTCCTCGGCGTCGGGCCGGAGGTCCACAAGCTGACGAACGATATCGTCAGCAACGAGCCCTATCCCGTCGACAGCCCGTTTCCGTCCCTCTTTCGCCGGATTCGTGCCGTGATGCCGGACGCGCCGCTCGGCTCGTTCTGCGACTGGGATCCAATCACGCGCGGCATCGTGGAACAAAACCTCGGCGTCGTGCACGACACCGCGCCGGACAGCGAGCTGACCCCGAAGATCTGCGCCTATATCCGGCAGGAGAAGCCGGCGTTCCTCTTCATTCAGCTCGACAGCGTGGACGGCGCCGGCCATTCCAACGGCTACGGAACGCCGAAGTACCTCGACCGTATCCACGTCGTCGACGCGATGATCGGCGATATCTACGAAGCGGTTTGCGATGCTGGCATCTTTGACGACACACTGTTCACGGTGATTGCCGACCACGGAGGCTTTGGCACCGGGCACGGCGGCTGGACGGATGAGGAGAAATACGTCACCTTTGCCGCCGCGGGAAAGAGCGTCCGGCATACGATGCTGCCGGAGATGAACATCCGCGACCTTGCGGCGATCGTGCTCTACGCCCTCGGCATCGAGCGTCCCGCGCTCGACGAAAGCGGCTGGACGGCACAGGTCCCGCCGGGACTGTTCGACGACCCGGCGATTGAATCCTACCGCGACCTGTCACATCTGACGGGCGCCGCGCCGCGCGTTTCCAAGGTGGCGCACATGTCGGAATTAATCTGAAAAAGGAGATTGCATGAAAGAAGATTTCCTATTGAAAAACCTCGCGAAATTATTTGACTATGAACGGATCTTCGGCGCCTACGACACCGATCTTGTGGTGCTGCGGGAAAACGACATTGACGAGATCACGTTCGTTATCGACGACAAAACCGAATTTGAAGCGGATTACAACCATGTCTGTGTGGCGGAGGAGATCGACGAACGGGACTTCGCGGTTCTGGCCCGCTATTTGCCGAAGATCGGGGAAGCGCTGCTGAAGTGTCTGGAGCATGATTTCCCCGACAAAAAGTTTGTGGTGTTCGCGCTGATCCGTCTGCACGACAAGGCGGTCGTCCGGTTCCACCAGCTGTTCGAAGGGGAAAAGCCCTATTATGACCGCAGCCAGTTCGCCGGCGACCCGACGGTGCGGCTGTTCGAGTTCCGGAGCCGTTGACTTTTGACACACAAGGAGGCGTCTGTATGGACTTTGAATCTTTGTCTTTGTTTCACATCGGTGTGCCGCTGCTTTTTGTCTTCGGCGCGATCCATTTCGGCATCTGCTTTGTGCGGCGGGACGCGCTGCGCAAGGCGCTGCGGGTCGTTGCATTTTTGCCGATCGCTGCTGCTGCGGCCTATGTGGTGTTTGCGCTGCTGTGGCCGCACGGCGGCGGCTTCGTTGACGACGGCGCCTTTGCCGCTGCGCTGATCGGCATTCCCGCGCTGTTTGCGCTGGGCGGCAGCGTCATCGGGCTGCTGGTCGGGCGATTGGTGAAAAAGAAACGGGAATGATTCCCGGCAATCATATATGAAACACAGGAGGAAAACGATATGGCAAAACTCACGGCATTCTTTTTGGCGGTCTATCTGTTCCTTGCGGGCTTTTTCTATGGCGACGCCCCGACGCAGATTGAGATTCGGAAAAGCCCGTTCGACAACGGCCCCGTTGTTGTGCAGGTGCCGCACCACCCGGGCGGCGTGTTTGAGGAAGACGGCAAAACCGTCACCTATTATCACGTCAGCCAGAATTGGACGTTCCGCTGCAAAAACACCGGTCGCCCGGTCAAGGGGGAGTCGCATTATTATGCGACGCTTTCCCTGCGTCCGACACAGCCGGATCAGGCGCCGCTGCGGCTGCTTTATGTTTCCGACGATGCGCTGGGCCGCGATGTGCTGATCAAGCACGGAGAAACGTTCAGCGTATACAGTTCCTTTGAAATCCCGGCGGATGCCCCTGCGGGCGTCTGGACGGTGGCGGTCAGCGTTTACGGCTCGCCGGAGGTCGTGTACGAGAACGCGCTTGTGATTGTGTAACCGGAAAACAAAGAACGCACACCTCGGTGTGCGTCTTTTCTTTTGTTCGGTTTATTCCGTCGGGGCGTCTTCGTCTGCGGGCGCTTCTTCTGCGCCTGCTTCGGCTGCCGGCTGCTCTTCCGGCCACGGGGAGTTATACGGTTCTTCCTTCTGGAACGCGCCGTTCTGCGCGGCGACGTCCTTGAACTCTTCAACGAACGCCTTCGCCTTGTCGATCACGATTCCCTTGAGCTCCTCGAGCTTGACGCCGGTCGGCGTTTCGTTGAGGTTCAGCACCGTGCCGTCCTGCTTCGTGATCTCGACTTCACAGTCGAGCCCGAACGAGACGAGCGCCGTGGTCAGCACGGCAAACGGGGCGGCGCTCAGGCCGACGATGGCGCCGAGGATGCCCGCGCCGAGCGGAATATTGACGAGGGTCTCTCCCTTTCTCTTGAGCGCGATCTTGCTCGCGCCGCCGTCTTTGACAAGCTCCTTGACCTTTTCGACGATCTTTTCCGCCTGCTGCTTCATTTGCTGTTCATCCATTTTGGTCATCCTTTCAAAAAAGACTTGATTCCTGCGTCCGGAACTGGTATGATTATAGCAGAAAGCGGCTGCAAAAGCAACCGTTTGGAAAGGACTGATGCAAAATGTTTGACGTGCAAGCGGTCAAGGACGCCTGCGTACAGTGGATCCGCGATTTCTTTGAAGAGAACGGCAAGGGCTGCAACGCCGTGGTCGGCGTTTCCGGCGGCAAGGACAGCTCCGTCGCGGCGGCGCTCTGCGTCGAGGCGCTCGGCAAAGACCGCGTGATCGGCGTGCTGATGCCCTGCGGCGAACAGGCGGACATCGACTGCGCGACCGCTTTGGTCGATCACCTCGGGATCGAGCGGTATATCGTCAATATCAAGGACGCGGTCGAAGGCGTCAAAAATGCGATCCCGTTCGAGTTGTCGAAGCAGAGCACGACGAACCTCCCGGCGCGCATCCGCATGGCGACGCTCTATGCCGTTTCGCAAAGCCGCAACGGCCGCGTGGTCAACACCTGCAACCTTTCGGAGGACTGGGTCGGCTACTCCACGCGTTACGGCGACGCGGCGGGCGACTTCTCTCCGCTGTCGCGCCTGACGGTCGCGGAGGTCAAGGCGATCGGGCGGCTTTTGGGGCTGCCGGCGTTTTTGGTCGATAAGACGCCGATCGACGGGCTTTCGGGTAAGACGGACGAAGACAACCTCGGCTTCACCTACGCTATGCTCGACCGCTATATCCGCGAGGGGATCATCGATGACGAAGAAGCGAAGGCGAAGATCGACCGGCTGCACAAACTGAACCTTTTCAAATTGCAGCTGATGCCGGCGTTCGAATACGACGGCGATATCAAAGCGGAATAAAGAACGGGAGGAAGACGTATGGCGTTCCGGTGGGTCTATATCGGCAGCGGTCATATCGCCGAAAAAACGGCGGCAAACGTCACAAAAGGCGAACACGAGATCGTCGCGGTCTATGGCAGAAACAAAGAAACAGCCGCCGCGCTCGCCGAAAAATACGGCGCGGCAGTCTATGACACGGCAAAGGAAGCCATTTTGCACCCCGGCGCGGACGCGGTCTATATCGCGACGCCGCACACCTCGCACGTGGAGTACGCCTGCCTCGCGATGGAACTGGGCAGGCCCGTGCTCTGTGAAAAGCCGGTCGGCGTCACCGTCGCGGACGTGGACACGCTGACGGCTTGTGCGGAGAAAAACGGGGTCTATTTCGCCGAGGCGATGTGGACGTGGTTCTGTCAGCCGGCGCAGACCGTCAAGCAGTGGATCCAAAGCGGCGAGATCGGCGACGTCAAATGCGCGACGCTCTATTACTATTTCCCGGGGCTGCTCAAACCCCGCACCTCGCGCGTGCGCAAGCCGGAGACGGCGGGCGGCTCGCTCCTCGACGTCGGGATCTACCCGATCACCTATTGCTACAACCTGTTCGGCGTGCCGCAGGAAATCGTTTGCGACGGCACGGTCAAAGACGGGATCGACATCGAAGAACACAT
Organism: Clostridia bacterium; assembly: GCA_017544665.1. GTDB lineage: Bacteria > Bacillota > Clostridia > Oscillospirales > Acutalibacteraceae > UBA6857. The sequence continues at coordinate 21,899 of JAFYDS010000240.1, forward strand.
CGAGCTGCGCTACAGAGGCTTTACCTGCTATATCCACAGCGGGCTCAACAACCTGCGCGAAAGCTGCCTGATCGAGGGCGCGAAGGGCGCGGTCAGCCTGCCGCTGTTCCACGCGGCGTCGAGCGCGACGCTCAAAAACGAAAACGGCAAGCGCGTCTTCCGCGGCGAGACGAACTATCTCCCGCAGTTCGACCGCGCGGCGGCGGATATCCGCCAGGGAAAGAAGCAGTCGGACTGTGTGCCGTGGGAAGCGACAAGGCAGTGTATGAAGATCATGGACGAATGCCGCCGGCAGATGGGGCTGCGGTATCCGTTTGAAGAAGAAAATACATAAGGAGGAAACGATATGGAACTGACAAAAGAACAACAGGCAATTCTCAACGGTGAAAAAGGCGAAACCATGGCGAAGGTCATGAAAACGCTGGTCCAGTACGGTGAAGTCTTCGGCGCCGAAAAGATGGTCCCCGTGACGAGCGACTACGGCCATCTGGTGCTCTCGTTCGGCCTGACCTTCCTCGGGCCGGTATTCGATCTCTATCAAAAGCTGATCGATGAGGGCTGTCTCGCCGGACAGAAGTTCACCTGCGACCCGCGGCCGTACGACAAAAACGTGCCGCAGTCGCTGCTGCAGAAGGCGGTCGCGAAATTCGTCTTCGGCAAACAGACCCGCTATGAAGCCCAGTTGGCAAAGCTCGGTCTTTTAGGCGAAGACAGCTACACCTGCACCTGCTATCTCGACGAGATCGGAAACACCCCGAAGAAAGGCGACGTCCTCTCTTGGGCGGAATCGTCGGCGGTCGTCTATGCCAACTCGGTGCTTGGCGCGCGCTGCAACCGCAACTCCGGCATCATCGAACTCTTCGGCTCGATCGCAGGCTTTGTGCCGTACTTCGGCCTGCTGACCGACGAGGGCCGCAAGGCAGACTGGATCGTGGAGCTGCAGACGACCAAGTGCCCCGACGCGCAGATCCTCGGCTCGGCGATCGGCATGAAGGTCATGGAGGACGTGCCCTACGTCAAGGGGCTCGACCGCTATCTCGGCACGGAGCTGACCGACGCGGCAAAGACTTATCTCAAGGATTTCGGTGCGGCGACGGCGTCCAACGGCGCGGTGGGCCTTTACCACATCGACAACCTGACGCCGGAAGCGAAGGAACAGGGCGAAAGCCTCATCAAAGAGAACGCGAAGGTCTATATCATCGACGACGCGGAGCTCCAGCGCGTCAAGGACGGCTACCCCTGCATCTGGAAAAATAAGGACGCGACGCCGAAAATGTGCTTCCTCGGTTGTCCGCATATGACGCTCGAACAGCTCAAGGACTGGACCGACAAGATCGAAGCGGCGCTGGGCGACGCGGGGAACGAGAAGGTGCTGGTCCCGACGGTGTTCACCGCGTCCACGGGCGTCATCAAGGAGTTCAACAAAACGCCCTACGCCGACCGGCTGAAAAAGACAGGCGTGATCGTCAGTTACATCTGCCCGCTGATGTTCATGGACAACCCTCTTTGGCAGGGTCAGCCCGTCATCACCTCGTCGAACAAGCTGCGCACCTACACGACGGCGCGGTTCTACAACAACGACGAGATTCTGCGTATCATCACGAAGGAGGGGAAATAAGATGAAGGAATTCAAAGGACGCGTCATTGCGGCGGGTGAAGTGACCGCCGAGGCAGTCGTGACGAAGCAGGGCTTCAACACACTCGCGAGCATGCAGATGATGTTTATCCAGTCCAAAACAAAGTGTGTGGACCAGAGCAACCCCGACCTTTACAAGAAGCTGCTGCAGGGCAAGGCGCTTTGCCTGCCCCAGACGATCGGCTCCACCACGGGCGGCATGTTCCTGTATTCCGCCGTGAAAGCGGCGAAGGCGCCGGCGTGCCTGCTGTTTTCGAAGGAGATCGACTCGCTCGCCGCGGCGGGCGCGGTGCTCGCCGACGTGTGGTCCGACGACGCGAAGATGCCGACGATCGACAAGCTCGGCGATGCGTTTCTCGACTACGTCCAGGACGGAGACAAGATCACGGTCAAAGCCGACGGCACGGTTATCGTCGAACGGTAAGCAGTTAAAAAACGCCCCCAATAAAATGCGCCGCAGGCGCCGCAAAAACAAGGCTCCCCCTCTGGGGTTGCGGGTCGCCGGTGGCGACCTTTGCGGCATCGCCGCAAAAGCAACGACCGAGGCGGGAGCCGAGAAAGCTGTCTTTATGCGCAGCGCAAAGACGGAAGGGGTCGGGCGTTTTTTCGTGCACAGAGCACAGTGCGCAGTGACGCGGGGAAAAGATTTGCAGCGGCAAAAGATTTACCGCGAAGGCCGATTCTTTATTCCAAAATCGAACAATAGCAAGTGAAAAGTGCATTTCACACCCGTGAAATCGCTTTTCACTCTTTTTTTACTGCAAATCGAACCTTTTGTGCTATCATACTTCTGCGAAAGCAAATCTCTTTTTTCAAGAAAGGACGATTATTATGATGAAGAAAACCGTATCCATTCTTTTGACAATTCTGCTTGTACTTGGCACAGTCGCGTTCGCCATGACCGCGGCGGCGGAGGAACCCGCCATTGTGAACCAGGGCTACTGCGGCGCAGAGGGCGACGGCACGAACCTGACGTGGACGCTCGACAGCGACGGCCTGTTCACCGTCAGCGGTACCGGCGCGATGCAGAATTTTACTACCGATTTTGCCGTCACGTGGTATCGGCTGCGCAACAGCATTCAGTCGGTTGTATTGGAAGAAGGCGTGACGACTGTCGGCGCGTGGGCCTTCAACGAATGCCGCAATCTGACAAGTTTCACGATTCCGTCTACGCTGCGGGAATTCTGCGACTATGCCTTCCGGGACTGCCCTTCTATACCGAGTCTTTCCATTCCGGGCACAGTGGAGCACATCGGACACGGCGCATTCGTTTACGCCAATTTTGCAACCGTTACACTTTCCTACGGATTGAAAACAATCGGCGATTACGCTTTTTGGTCGTGCAATTGTTTCAAAACGGTGGAGATCCCGGACAGCGTGACGCGCATCGGAGACGGCGCATTTGGCTATAACCTGCAGCTTAACAGTATCACGCTTCCGGAAGGGCTGAAGGAAATCGGCAAAAAAGCGTTTCAACACACCTCGATCGGTTCTGTCGATATTCCCGCCAGCGTCACCTCGATCGACGAGACTGCTTTTGAAGACTGCTGGCACTTAACCGGCATTCATGTTGAACCGGCCAATACGGTCTATTACTCAGATGATGGGGGCAGCTTGCTGCAATACGGCGCAGACGGAGACCGTCTCCTTTGCCATCCGGAAAAAAGCCCTGTGGAAAACTACGTTATCCCGGCGTCCGTCACAGAAATCGGCAACAGTGCTTTTTATCGGTGCAGCGCTTTGAAAACCCTGACGATGCCCGAAGGCCTTGTAACAATCGGCAACAAGGCGTTCAACGACTGCGACAAGCTGACAGAGATCACGATTCCGGACAGTGTGACAACGATCGGGGACTTTGCGTTCCTCGACTGCACCTCGCTGGCGTCCCTGTCGCTCGGCGGCGGGGTGGCCACCATTGGGACCGGCGCATTCTCCCACTGTTATCAGATCGAATCTTTCGAGATCCCCGACTCCGTCACAAGCATCGGCGATCATGCCTTTGGGGGCTTCGTCAGGCTGCAGGCGTATTCGGTCGATCCGGACAACCCGGCTTATACCGCGGGTGAGGACGGCTGTCTGTATAACAAGGACAAAACAGTGCTGGTCGCCTATCCGATCGGCAAGCCCGACACGACCTTTGATATTCCGGACACCGTGACAACGATTGCCCCCTATGCATTCAACAGCAATGTTCTTTATGAAAATTCTACCTACGGGACGTATCCGGGTCATCTGGAAAGCATTACGGTACCCGCGACGGTAACAAGGATCGGTACAGGCGCGCTGGCGAACAACCGATACGGCATGCGCTATATCAAGATTCTGAATCCGAACTGCGCCATTGGTTCCGATGCATATGTCTATTGGATCGACGGTATGCAGCTTCCGAGAGGCTTCAAGGTTTACGGCTATGCCGGCTCCACGGCGGAAGCAAGCACATATGACGAAGAAATAGCGGACTGGTATTACGGAGAGGATATCTTTGTTGCCCTTTGTCCGGCAGATGACGCTCACGCCACAATCAAAGCCGAAGCAACCGACCCGACCTGCACTGAACCGGGCCACGCCGCGGGCTGGTACTGCGAGGACTGCGGCGCTTATCTGAGCGGAGAGGCGCAGCTCGCCCTCGGCCACGCCTGGGGAGAGTGGGAAGTGATCCGTCCGGCGACCGTGGACGAAGAGGGTCTGATGCGCCGCGTCTGCCAAAAGGACCCGACGCATGTGGAAGAGCAGGTGATCCCGAAGCTAAAGCCGAACACCAATGTGTTCCAGGAATTCATTGAAATGATCAAGACCTTCTTTGAGAATTTCGCCGAGTGGATCCGCAGACTGTTCCGGTGGTAATCAGATGACCGGATAACAAGAAAACAAACACACCCGATTTCGAAAGGAGAATTCTTATGAAGAAAGCATTATCCATCCTTTTATCCATCCTGCTGCTGTTCGGCACGGTCGCGTTCGCCCTGACCGCAAACGCGGAAGGGGAACCCACCATTGTTGACCAAGGCTACTGCGGCAGTTATAACAACCCGAATGACGTTGTGTGGGTGCTCACTGACGACGGCACGCTGACCGTCAGCGGCACGGGACCGATGAAGGATTATAGCCGCAATCAGGTGCCATGGCGCAGTAAGCGCGCGCAAATCCAATCGATCGTCATCGAGGACGGCGTCACAACCGTGGGCGGCTTTACGTTTGAGCAAATTCCCAACCTGACAAGCGTTTCTTTGCCGGACAGTTTGGAAAAGATCAGACAATATGCGTTTGCACGCTGCACAAATCTGAAAAGCGTGGAGATCCCGAACGGAGTGACAATCATCGAAAACGACTCGTTCAGTGTATGCGGTCTGACCAGTGTCGCAATTCCTGACAGCGTTGTGACGATCGAGTGGTATGCGTTCAGCGATTGCAGAAACATGAAAACCCTTACGCTTGGCTCCGGCCTGAAAAAAATCGACTATACCGCTTTTGTCAACTGTGAGGCGCTGGAGCAAGTGATCCTTCCGGATAGTCTGACGTATCTTGGCGAGGGTGCGTTTGACAACTGTGAATCCCTGACAAGCTTTACGATTCCGGCGGGGGTCACATACATCCAACGCAATCCGGTGGGCGGTTGCCGGAATCTCACAGAAATCAAGGTCGCGCCGGAAAACACTGTCTACCACGCAACCGGAAACTGTCTCATTGAAACCGAAACAAAAACGCTGATCAGCGGCTGTCAGGCAAGCACGATTCCGAGAGACGGCAGCGTGACGAGCATCAAAGCAAGCGCATTCTATGGCACCTGGGGTTTGAAGCGTATTGGAATCCCGATCAGTGTCACAAGCATTGGAGAGGGAGCCTTCGGTTCATGTGACCAGCTGCGGGATGTGTACTATGGCGGCAGCGAGGAGCAATGGAACCAGATTGATATTGTGTACGGGAGCAGTTCAAACCAGGCTCTTGTCAATGCCAATCTGCATTTCAACGTCTGGGAGTGGGGTTTCACCGGCGCGCTGGGCAACGAACTCAATGTTTTCTATGCGTATTCCACGGACGGTGTGCTGACCATCAGCGGCACGGGTGCCATGACAGCCGCATGGGATACATCCAAGCCGAACAGATACAGAACGCTGATTATCGAAGACGGCGTGACAAATATCATCAACTGGGGCTTCTTCGACTGTTCTAACTTGTCAAGCGTCACGATCCCGAACAGTGTAACAAGCATTGGCCATGGCACATTTAATGGATGCCGAGCGTTGACGGAAATCACGCTTCCGGATGGCCTGACAGAAATAGGCGGCGGCGCATTTGAGCTTTGCACAAACATAGCAAAGGTCACAATTCCGAGCAGCGTCACGGAAATTGGAGGGCAGGCGTTTGCGCCTGTGACAGTTATCTACGGCTATGCGGGTTCGGCTGCCGAAGCCTTTGCGGCCGAAAACGGGAACGCGTTTGTCGCTATTTGCCCGACGAATGCAGAACACACCGTTATCAAAGTTGAGGCAACCGTCACCTGCACCGAAGCGGGGCACACGGCGGGCTGGTACTGCGAGGACTGCGGCGCTTATCTGAGCGGAGAGGCGCAGCCCGCCGTCGGCCACAGCTGGGGCGAATGGGAAGTGATCCGTCCGGCGACCGTGGACGAAGAAGGCCTGATGCGCCGCACCTGCCAGAACGACCCGACGCATGTGGAAGAACAGGTGATCCCGAAGCTGAAGCCGAACACCAATGTGTTCCAGGAATTCATTGAAATGATCAAGACCTTCTTTGAGAATCTCACCGAGTGGCTCCGCAGACTGTTCCGGTGGTAATCGTTCCTTTCTTATATGCCTTTGCAAAAAGCGCGTCCCGCCTTTCACGGCGGGACGACGCTTTTTTATTGGAATGTGGAATGAATCTTTGCCTTTTCAGCTTTCGACGGTCCGTTCTTCTGCTTCTTCCGGAGCCTGCAAGGCCTGCTCCTCCGCCGCAGCGGCGGCTTTGTCCATGAGGGCGGCGATCTGTTTCGGGGTCGTCAGATAGAGGAACAGCCCCGCGGCCACCGCGAACGTGACGCCCCAAGAGAGGGGATAGGAGATATAGAGGAACGGCAGCGTGCGCTGCATCGGCAAAAAGAAGAACACCCAGATCAGCCGCAGGCCGCAGGCGCCGAACAAAGAGACGAGCATGATCTGGAACGACCGCCCGAGTCCGCGCACCGCGCCGCCCGTGACGTCGAGCAGCGAGCAGAAGATGAAGAACGGCATGATCAGCGCCATCCGCTGGGTGCCGACCGCGATCACGGCGGGGTCGGTGGAAAACAGCGACACGATCGGCTCGCGCAGCAAAAAGCCGATCGTCTGTAATGTCAGCGCGGCGATGGAGGCGCTGCCGACGGAAACGAGCCAGATCCGCCGCAGGTTTTCCGGCTTTCGCGCGCCGACGTTCTGCGACGTAAAGGTCATGGCGGCCTGCGCGAAGCCGTTGGTGGAGATATAGATATACGCGTCATAGTTGGAGCCGGCGGAGATGCCCGCCATGGCGTCGGAGCCGAACGAGTTGACGTTCGATTGGATAATGACGTTGGAGATGGAGAACAGCGCGTTCTGGATCCCAGCCGGAACGCCGATCCGCAAGATCTCCAGCAGCGACGCCTTGTGAAAGCGGACGCCGCCGAGGTCGAGATGGATGTCCATCGTCGTTTTGCGCAGATAGCGCACCGTCAGCACGGCGGTCAGGTACTGCGACGAGATCGTGGCGATCGCCACGCCCGCGACGCCCCAGTGCAGCACCACGATCGTGAAGAGGTTCAGCGCGATGTTCAGAATCCCGGACGCTGCGAGATACTGCAGCGGTCGACGGGTGTCGCCGGTGGAGCGGATAATCGCCGCGCCGAAGTTGAAGATCATCGCGCCGGGCGCGCCGAGGAAATAGATCCGCACATAGAGTGTGGAAAGGTCGATTGTGTCTGCAGGCGCCTGCATCCAGCGCAGCAGCGTCGGCGAGATCAGAATGCCGATCACCGCGATCACGAACCCGCTCAGCACGCTCAGCCCCATGGCGGTATGGACCGCCTGCCGGACGCCTGGCTTGTCCTTTGCGCCGAGCATCCGCGCCGTGAGCACGCCGGCGCCCATCGACAGCCCCGTGAAGAGGTTGACGATCAGGCCGATCATGGACCCCGTGGAGCCGACGGCGGCGAGAGCGGTCTTGCCGGCGAAGCGGCCGACGACGGCGGTGTCCGCCGTATTATAGACGATCTGCAACAGCCCCGTGAGCGTCACGGGGATCGCAAACAGCAGGATCTTTTTGAAAAACGGTCGTTCAGTCATCATTCAAATACTTCTGCTGCCTCCTGCAGCAATGCCGGGATGTCGAGGTGCTGCGGACAGACGTCGGCGCACTGGCCGCACCCGATACATTCGGACGCTTTGCCGCTCTCTTTCGTCAGCTCGCGCGTGTAATACGCCGCCTGCTCCGATGAGGGGAACATCGTGTGCCGGTTGCGCAGCCGCAGGATGTCCGGGATGCGGATATTCATCGGGCAGCCGTCCGTACAGTAGCGGCAGGCGGTGCAGGGGATCAGGGGAAGGGCGGAGAAGATCGCGCGGACTTCAGTGATTGCCTGCTGCTCTTTTTCGTCGAGCGGAGAGAACGCGGACATCACCTTGAGGTTGTCCTGCATCTGCGAAAGGTCGCTCATGCCGGACAGCACCATCACAACGTGGTCCAGCCCGGCGGCGAAACGCAGGGCGTAGCCGGCGTTGGAGCAGCCTCCGTCTTTCCGCAGAGCATCCAGCACGGCGTTCGCCTTGTCGTTCAGATGTACCAGGGAACCGCCCTTGACGGGCTCCATCACGATTACGGGTTTGTTGTGCTTGACGCAGACCTCGTAGCACGCCCGGCTCCGGACACGGCCGTCCTCCCAGTCGAGATAGTTCAATTGGAGCTGGACGACCTCTGTTTCCGGGTGCTCGGTCAGTACGCGGTCAAGGAACGCGGGGGGATCGTGGAACGAAAAGCCGATGTGGCGGATTTTGCCTTCTGCTTTCAGCGCGAGAAGCTGTTCAAAGGCGCGGCAGTCTTCAAACTTCTGATAGTTGCCCGCGCCGACCGCGTGCAGCAAATAGAAGTCGAAATAGTCGACGCCGCAGGCGTCCAACTGCGTTTGGAGCAGCGGCAGGACGTCGTCTTCCTTCTCGATGAAGCCGCCCGAGAGCTTGTTCGTCAGAATAAAGCTGTCGCGCGGGTAGCGGCGGGTCAGCGCGTGCCTTGCGGCGGTCTCGCTCTGGCCGGAGATATAGCCGTGTGCCGTGTCGAAATAATGAAAGCCCGCCGCCATATAGGCGTCGACCATCTGCTCGGTCTGTGCGAGATCGACTTCATCTCCGACCATCGGCAGGCGCATCAGCCCGAAGCCGAGCTTGCCCTTCAGGTCGGGGAAAAACGCGGTTGCCTGTGCCATGCGGAATCGCCCCCTGTGCACTTCAAATTACCTCTTATTATATAAGCGGCGAAAACCGCTGTCAACAGGATGGAGAATCTCTAAGATTTTTTTAGATTCGCGTTCAGCTTTGCCAGTTCACAAAAAATTCACAAAAAAGCGGTGAAAAACAGCGGCGCCTCCGGCGGAAGTATGGTATAATACAGGAAAGCAAACAGGAAAGGAATATGTTACATGAAACGTTTGCAAAAAACCGTTGCGTGGCTGCTGGCTGCGCTGCTTTTACTGAGCGCCGCTTCTCTCGCCGCCGTCGCGGCAAAGGAGACGGCACAGACCGACGTCCCGATGATCTTTGTCGCCGGGTTCGTTTCGACCGATACCGTGGATCAGGAGACGGGCGAAGCGCTGTTCCCGCCGACGAGCAAGACGATCCGCAAAGCCGTGAAGGACGCCGTGAACCCCGTTTTGAAAAGCGCGCTCAAGGGCGAGTTCCGCGGGCTGGACTATCCGCTGAACCAGGCGGTGCTGAGCCTGTTGGACGGCCTGCGCTGCGACGAAAACGGCGACCCGATCAACCCGCGCACAGGTACGGTCTATCAGTGGCCCACGCCGGAGGAGGTCCGCGCCGCCTGTGACCACGGCTTCCAGAAGCCGACGACCGACGCCATCTATTACAGCTACGACTGGCGGCTGGATATGAAGACGCTCGCCGAACAGCTGCACGACTTCATCGAATACGTGCTGGAATGCACCGGCGCGCAGAAGGTCGATATCATCGCCTACAGCATGGGCACCTGCGTGCTCTCGTCCTATCTCAACCTTTACAAGGGCGAATACATCGACAGCCTGATTTTGTACCTCGGCGCGCTGAACGGCTCGAGCGCCTGCGGCGACCCGTTTGAAAACAGCCTCGGAATGGACAGCGAATCGCTGATGGCGGCGCTCAACGGACTGCTCGGCACCGACCTCAAGGCCGAGATCGGCAAAGCGCTGCTGGATATCCTCTATCAAAAGGGCATGATGGATCCGCCGGTGGATCTGGTGGAAGGGCTGCTCGACCGCGTGTTCGACGAGCTGTACCGCCAGTCGATGCCGTATATCTTCGGGCGCATCCCGGGCTTCTGGGCGATGATTCCCGTGGAGTATTACGACGGCGTGCGCAACACGTTTTCCGCCGGCGTGGTGTCGGACGTCTTCTATGAGAAGGTGGACTACTACCACAACGTCCAGCTGAATATCCCCGCGATCATCCAGGCCGCGATGGACGCCGGCGTCAAGATCGTTGACGTGGTCAAATACGGCTATCCGATCGCGCCGATCATCCGCGACCGCAACCATGAATCCGACTTCGTCGTTGATACGACCTACAGCTCCATCGGCGCGACCTGCGCGGCGTATAACGAGACGCTGCCGGAAGGCTACGTCCAGCAAAAGCACCCGGAGAAGAACTATATCTCGCCCGACAACAAGATCGACGCATCGACCTGCGCCTTCCCCGATCAGACGTGGTTTATCAAGAACTCCACCCACCTCGGCACGCTCTCCGGCGGCACCGACGGCGAACAGCCGCTGCTGCTGTGGCTGCTGACGCGGGAGACCCAGCCGAGCGTCTGGGACGATCCGGCGTTCCCACAGTACATGACCTATCTGCCGGACGGCACCTGCGCGCCGCTGACTGCGGAAACGAACTGGTCCGTTCTCGGCAACTACAAAAAGGAAGACGGCTTCCTTGCGCGGCTCAAGCGCATCTTTGCCGACTGGAAGCAGATCTTCTCCCTGCTGGTTCAAAGCGTGAAAAAATGAGTGCACAGTGCACAGTGCGCAGTGCACAGAAAAAGCCGCCTTCGGGCGGCTTTTGTTTATGAGAAGGCAAGAGGAAATGAGGGATTAAGGGATTAAGAAACTACGGGACTAAAGAAATAGGGATGTTTCTTTACGTCGCTAACCGCTAACTGCTAATAGCTAACAGCTAAAAGAGCCGCCTGCAGGCGGCTCTTGCTGTCGATTGACGACTTAATACTTTCCGAGATAGTTGTCGATCTCCCATTGCGACACGCGGGTGCGGTACTGTTTCCACTCCTCTTCCTTCGCGTCGATGTACTTCTGGAAGACGTGCTCGCCGATGCACTCGCGCATGAAATCGCTGTGTTTGAACTCGTGCAGCGCTTCGCCCAGCGTCTTCGGCAGGCTTTCGATGCCCTGTGCATGGCGTTCGGCGGAAGAAAGCGAGAAGATGTTGCTGTCCTTCGGCTCGGGCGGAGTCAGTTGTCTCTTCACGCCGTCGAGACCGGCGAAGATGACCGCCGCCATCTCGAGATAGGGGTTCGCCGCCGGGTCGGGGTTGCGCAGCTCGATGCGCGTGGCGCTGCCCTTCGCGAAGGGGATGCGGATCAGCGGGCTGCGGTTCTTCGCGGACCAGGCGATATAGACCGGCGCTTCGTAGCCCGGCACCAGCCGCTTATAGGAATTGACGATCGGGTTCGTCAGAATCGTCATGCTCTTGATGTGCTCCATCAGACCGGCAATGAACTGATAGGCGACGGGGGAGAGCCCGAACGGATCCGCTTCGTCATAGAAGGCGTTCTTGCCGTCCTTCATCAGCGAGATGTTCGTGTGCATCCCGGAGCCGCACTGGCCGTACAGCGGCTTCGGCAAAAACGTCGCGTAGAGCCCGTGGCGGTTGGCGGTGGACTTGACGACGTATTTGAAGGTCATCACGTTGTCTGCGGTGCGCAGCACTTCGTCATATTTGAAGTCGATCTCGTGCTGGGCGCGGGCGTTCTCATGGTGCGACGCTTCGATCACGAAGCCCATGTTCTCGAGCGCGAGGCAGATGTCGTTGCGGCAGTCTTCTCCCCGGTCGGTCGGACCCAACTCAAAGTAGCCGCCCATGTCGTGCGACTGGATGGTCGGCTTGCCGTTTTCGTCCAGATGGAACAGGAAGAACTCGCATTCGGGACCCACGTTGACCGTGAAGCCCATGTCCGCCGCCTCCTGGATCGCGCGGCGCAGCACATAGCGCGGGTCGCCCTCAAACGGCGTTCCGTCGGCGCGGTACACGTCACAGATCAGCCGCGCGGTCTTGAAGTCCTCTATCCAGGGCAGAATCGCGAACGAATCGAGATCCGGGTGCAGACACATGTCGCTTTCCTCGATCCGGACGAAGCCGTCGATCGATGAACCGTCGAAGCCGCAGCCGCCGTTGAGCACTTTCTGCAGCTGGCTCGTGGTGATCGAAACGCTCTTGAGCATGCCGAGGATGTCGGTGAACTGCAGCAGCACAAACTTGACGTGTTCTTCTTTGGTGATACGGACGATGTCCTCTTTTGTATATCGGCTCATAGGAACCACCTCTTTCTCTCTCCTGTTTAATATAGCACGCGCGGGGATATTTGTCAACAAAAACAGCGGGCGGTTTTTGTGCATTTAGTAGATAAATCGCCTGAAACGGCGGTTTTCCTTGAAAATGACCGGGTTTTCTAATATAATATTATAATCAGGGAAAGTCCCTCTAAAAGAACAATCAAAACCCGGGAGGTCATGATATGTCTGAAAAAGTAGAAAAAGTGGAAAAACAGGAAAAGCTCAATTACAAACGAACCTTTCTGATCGGCTTCGGCTTCATGGGTTGCATGCTGCTGTGGTCGGTCTATAACTCCTATGTGCCCGTCATCCTGCGCGGCAAGCTCTCGCAGCTCGGCATCGCGGAGCTCAGCTCGTCCCACGCGTGGCTCGCGTGGCTGTCGGTGCCCCTGATCGTCAACGCGATCATGACGATCGACAACGTGTTCGGCGTCATCTTCCAGCCGCACTTCGGCAAACGCAGCGACCGCACCCACACCAAGCTCGGCAAGCGTATGCCCTATATCCTGATCTGCCTGCCGATCTGCGCGGCGTTCTTTACGATCATTCCCGTGGCCGCCACCGTGCGCGCCGCCGGTCTGTCGATCCTTCTGATGATGGCGGTCATCATCTGCTTCAACTTTTTGATGTCCGTCTGGCGCTCGCCCGTCGTTTCTCTGATGCCGGACTTCACGCCGTCGGAGCTGCAAAGCGACGCCAACGCCGTCATCAACATCATGGGCGGCATCGGCCAGATGGTCGGCTTCGTCGTCGGCACGATCGCTTCCACTGCCTGCGGCCTGATCGGGTTCAAGGTGCTGTCGGAAAACCTGAAAGCCAGCACGAACGAACTCGGCGAAGTGCTCGACGCGAACGGCCAGGTGGTGCTCAACGCAGCGGGCGAACCGACCTACGTCAACTATACGCCGGTCTTCCTTGTCGCGGCGATCATCGCCGTGCTGTGCCTTGTGGTGCTCTACTTCTTCTATAAGAAGAACAAGAAGTACGACCTGTCGGCCAACGTCGGCTTTGAAGAAACCGAAAACAAGGAAGAGAAAAAAGAAAAAATCAAGATCAAGAATCTCCCGCTGACCAAAGCGGAAAAGCGTTCGCTGTTCATCATGCTCGGCTCGCTGTTCCTGATCAACAACGCCACCGAGGCGATCGTCCCCAACTTCACCAACTTTGCGAACGACACGCTGAAGGTGTCGCCGATCTACTCCACGCTGATGATGGCGGTCTTCGCCGTCTCTCTTGCCGTCTTCGGCATTCCTGCCGGTAAGATGGGCCGCAAGCTCGGCCGCAAAAAGACCATCATGATCGGCCTCGGCGCCATCGTTGCGATGTTCGCGGTCTATCTGACGATCTCGCAGGTCCTGCCCGCCAACGCGGACGGTTCGGTCAACAAGTTCACCTGGATCGCGCTGTGGGTCGCGCTTGTCGTCGGCGGCGCGGCGGTCGGCTGCATCAACATCAACACGCTGCCCCTTGTGCTCGCCATCGGCGGCCGCGAATATGTCGGCACGTTCACCGGCTATTACTACACCGCGACGATGTCCGCTTCCGTGACCGGTCCGATCCTTTGCGGTCTCGTGATCGGCCTGTTCCACGAGGACTACAACTTCATGTTCTTCTTCTGCGCGATCTTCTTTGCGCTCGGTCTGATCGCCATCAACGGCGTCCGGCACGGCGAAGTCGCCAAGGGAGAGGACACCGCCTGGATCGACGAAGCGGTCCAGAACGCGGACGACTGATAAAAGGTAACGGGCGGGGCTTCCCGCTCGTTCTTTTTTCAAAAAAGCGAAAGAAGATTTGTCAGTTTTCGCGTTTTGCGACATTTATAATATGGAATGTTCCGTCTTCCAAAACTTTTCTACAAAGTGTTCACGGTTTTTTTATTGATTTTTTAAGTGGAAGATGGTATGATAAATTGCATCCCTTTACGGAAGTGATTCCGAAACGAACAGAAAGGAAGACAGAAGTTATGAAACATCTGAAACAAACCATCGCGATTCTGCTGACGCTGCTGATGATCGTCACTGCCGTACCGTTCACGGCGTTCGGTCTGACGGAAGCGCAGAAGACCTGCAAACACGATTGGACCAGCAAGGACTTCTCTGCCGGTAATATGGCATCGCCCGCGAACTGCGTGAGTGCGGCGACCTATTATCTGATCTGCACGAAGTGCGGCGCCAACGCGAAGGACGTTCCGGAGGCAAAGGACAAAGTCGTTGCCGACCCGACCGGCAAACCCGATCCGAACGCGCATCCGGAGGACAAGCTGAAGGTAACGAAAGCCGCTGTCCCGGCCACCTGCAAAACGGCAGGCGAAACCGAAGAAAAAACCTGCACCCTGTGCGGTAAAGTTGCGGTCGAATCCACGCTGACGCCGAGCGACCCGAATGCCCATGTGGCGGCGGACGGCACTGTCGCGGACTGCACCAAGGGCATCACCTGCGTCAACTGCGGCAAGACGCTCCAGAAGGATCCGAACAAACACCCGAAGGATAAGGTTCAGGTCGTTGTGAAGGGCACGGCTGCCACCTGCGGCACAGACGGTAAAACCGACACGACCTTCTGCACCGCCTGCAACAAGACTGTCGATGCGGGTACGACCATTCCCGCCACCGGCAAACACACCGAGAAAACGGCCGCGACCTGCTCCAAGAAAGCGGTCTGCTCCGTCTGCAACAAGGAATACGGCGACTTTGACACAACCAAGCACAACCTTGAAAAGCACGACGCAGTCGCGGTCAGCTGCACCACGGACGGCAAGAAGGAATACTGGCAGTGCAAGGACTGCAAAAAGATCTTCTCTGATGACAAGGGCACAACGGAAACCACCGAAGCTGCACTTGTGATCAAGGCGGACGGCAAGTCCCACGACCTCGAAAAGGTTGCCGAAAAGAAGGCAAGCTGCAGCGCCGAGGGCAACATCGAGTACTGGCACTGCAAGACCTGTGACCATTATTACAAGGATCAGGCTGCGACGCAGTCGATCACCAAGGCGGAAACCGTCGTGGAAAAGGCTCCGCACACATGGGGCAAGATGACGCTTGTGGAAGGCAACTGTGAAAAGGGCGGCAAAGCGACCCACGAATGCTCGGTCTGCAAGACGAAAGAGGATGTCGTCATTGTTGCCGGTCAGCACCCCGTTGACGCACAGAAGACCACCAAGGGCAAGGCGGCGACCTGCACCGAAGCCGGTTCGACCGATGAGATCGCCTGCGAGCTTTGCGGCACAAAGATCCAGGTCTCAACCGAAATCGCGGCGCTCGGACATGATTACACCGGCGCTGCAGCGACCGGCAAGGGCGACGGCACCCATACCTTCGCCTGCATTCGCTGCAAGGAGCCCGGCGCGGCAGTTGCCTGCGTGGACGACGATAAGGACTGCAAGTGCGACATCTGCAAGCAGCAGCTTGCGCACGTTTTCACCAACTATGTGAGCGACAACAACGCCACCTGCGCCGAAGACGGCACCAAGACCGCAATCTGCGACGTCTGCGGCAAGGGCAAGGACACCGTCAAGGACGAAGGCTCCAAGGCGCTTGCTGCCCACGACTATGAATGGACCGAACTGAACGACGCGACCTGCCTCGCGAACGGCCACAGAAAGGGCGTCTGCAAGGTCTGCGGCGCGGAAACGATGGAAGAGATCACCGACACCGCGCTGGGTCATGAAGAATCCGACTGGCTGTATCCCGAAGGCTTCGACTGCACCGTCGGCGGCAACCGCTACAAGAAGTGCACCCGCTGCGGCGAAACGATGACCACCGAGGCGATCGAAGGCCGCGCGCACAGCGAAGTGATCGATCCCGAAGTGCCGCGCACCTGCACCACCGACGGTAAGTCCGCCGGCAGCCACTGCGACGTTTGCGGCAAGATCATCACCCCGCAGGCGATCTTCAAGGCCGAAGGTCACAAGGCGGACGAAAACGGCTTCACCACTGTCGCGGTCGCGACCTGCACCACCGACGGTTCCAAGAAGGCGAAGTGCGGCGTCTGCGGTCAGGACTTCACCGAAACGATTCCGGCGATCGGCCACTCCTACGTCGATACCGTCGTGAAGCCGACCTGCGAAGGTTCCGGCTACACCCTGCACAAGTGCTCCATCTGCGGCGACGAAAAGAAGGAGAACATCTCCTCCCCGACCGGCCACAAGATGAAGGAAACCATCACGCCCGCCACCACAGATTCCAATGGTAAGGTCGTCCAGACCTGCTCGGTCTGCGGCAAGAAGGTCGTCGACAAGGTCTATAAGATCAAGAAGATCGCGCTGTCTCAGACGACGTACGCGCGCACCAGCAAGAAGAACACCCCGAAGGTGGTCGTCACCGATTCGAAGGGCAACAAGCTCCAGAAGAACGTGGACTACACCGTGAAGTACGCGTCCGGCAGAAAGGCCTGCGGCACCTATAAGGTCGTCGTGACCTTCAAGGGCGAATACAGCGGCAAGAAGACGCTGAAGTTTAAGGTCGTCCCGCCGGTGGTCAAGAACGTCAAGGTGAAGGCCGGCACAAGAAGCGCCTCCCTGACCTGGGATCGCAACAAGTTCGCGGACGTTTACGTGATCTATCGCGCGACCACCAAGAACGGCAAGTTCAAGAAGATCGCCAGCACGAACGATCTCGGCTATACCGTGACCGGTCTGACGAGCGGCAAGGTGTACTACTTCAAGGTCCGCGCCGTCCGTAAGCTGGATACCGGCAACTATTACAGCGCCGATTCCGCGATCAAGAAAGTCACCGTAAAATAAACTTTGGCAAAAAAGCCGCCCCTGCGTGGGCGGCTTTTTTAGCTGTTAGCAGTCCGAGCCGCCCATTGGGCGGCGCTACGGGAGACGCTGTCGTAGCGTCGGCGTTTCGCCGACCCTGCGCAGGGAAAGCCGCCGAAACGGCGGCGCTACACAAAACGCAAAACACACCACGCGCCTCTTTCGCGGCAACGGGTGCTTTCCTTTGTATCCCGCTCTACCCGCGTCGCTAACAGCTAACAGCTAACTGCTAACGGCTTTTTTCCCCACGCCCTTGACTATTTTGCAATTATGTTATATCATTACAAGGTATGGAATGACTGCAACAGGAGGCACTTATGAACAACACCGAAAAGACAATGGAAAAAATCGTCGGCCTTTGCAAAAACAGAGGCTTCGTTTACCCGGGCAGCGAGATCTACGGCGGTCTGTCCAACTCGTGGGACTACGGCCCGCTCGGCGTCGAATTCAAAAACAACGTCAAGCGCGCGTGGTGGAAAAAGTTCGTTCAGGAGAACCCGTATAACGTCGGGCTCGACAGCGCGATTCTGATGAACCCGCAGGTGTGGGTCGCGTCGGGTCACGTCGGCGGCTTTTCCGACCCGCTGATGGACTGCAAGGACTGCAAAACGAGACACCGCGCAGACAAGCTGATCGAAGATACCGGCGTCAACCCCGCCGGTTGGTCGTTCGAGCAGATGAGCCAGTATATCAAGGACAACAACATCTGCTGTCCCGACTGCGGCAGCTGCAACTTTACTGACATCCGCAAGTTCAATTTGATGTTCAAGACGTTCCAGGGCGTGACCGAGGACGCGAAGAGCGAACTGTATCTCCGTCCCGAGACCGCGCAGGGCATCTTCGTCAACTTCCTCAACATCCAGAGAACCACGCGCCGCAAGGTTCCGTTCGGCGTTTGCCAGATCGGCAAATCTTTCCGCAACGAGATCACCCCGGGCAACTTCATCTTCCGCATCCGCGAGTTCGAGCAGATGGAGCTGGAGTTTTTCTGCAAGCCCGGCACGGAACTCGAGTGGTTCGCCTACTGGAAAGACTACTGCAAGCAGTTCCTGCTGTCTCTCGGCATGAGCGACGCGAACCTCAAGCTGCGCGACCACGAGCAAAAGGAGCTGTCCCACTATTCCAACGCGACGACCGACTTCGAATACCTCTTCCCGTTCGGCTGGGGTGAGCTTTGGGGCGTCGCGAGCCGGACCGACTTCGACCTCACCGCTCACCAGACCACGAGCGGCAAGAGCCTCGAATACTTCGACCCGGACTGCAACGAAAAGTATCTGCCCTACGTGATCGAGCCGTCACTCGGCGCCGACCGCGTCGCGCTCGCCTTTTTGGTCGAAGCCTATGACGAGGAAGTCGTCGATGCCGAAAAGAACGACACCCGCGTCGTGCTGCGCCTGCACCCGTACCTCGCGCCGTTCAAGGCAGCGGTTTTGCCGCTTTCAAAGAAGCTCGGCGAACAGGCGACGGAGGTTTATCACGCGCTCCAGAAGAAGTTCAACGTCGATTACGACGACGCCGGCTCGATCGGCAAACGCTACCGCCGCCAGGACGAGATCGGTACGCCGATCTGCGTCACCTACGACTTCGACTCGCTTGAAGACGGCTGCGTGACCGTCCGTGACCGCGACACGATGGCGCAGGAGAGAATCGCGATCGCCGACCTCGCGGCGTATATCGAGAGCAAGCTGGAATTCTGATTAAATGCGGAATTCGGAATTATGGTCGCGGGCGAAATTGCGGCCAATCGGAACCGCTTTTCCGCGAAGTGACCGATCTGCTGTCGAAAGACGGTAGATTGTATCCGCCGAACCATTCCGTAAATCAGAAATTGTTCCCGCCCATTGTTCAATATCTGACATCCAACATTGACTATCTGCTTTGGCGCATCGCCGCAGGTGGCGCCCCTCAATTCCGCATTCCGAATTGTTTAACACCGGAGGTTTAAACCATGTACGACTTCTTAAAAAAATTCCCGTTTCCGCTGGTGATCGTGATCCTTTATCTCGGCATCGGGTTCCTCGCGGACGTCTGGCATCCGACGTGGATGCTGTTCCTGCTGATCCCGGCGTACTATATGCTCGTCTGGTCGATCGGCAAAAAAGGGGAGGGCGGCACCACGAAAGAAGTGCTCCAGCGGTTCCCGTTCCCGGTGATCATCATCGTGGCGTACCTGTGCCTCGGCTTCGGGTTCCATCTGTGGCACCCGGGCTGGCTGGTCTTTCTGCTGATCCCGCTGTATTATTCGCTGATTCCGCTGGTGAAGGATGAATGATGGCAGATAGCCGGAACGCAAGACAACAAGAAATAACACTGCACCCGAACGGTCGTGCAGTGTTATTTTATTGCCGCCGCTTTCTCTGTGCGGCTGCTTTTTTCATTATATATAGTGCTTTTTTCCGCGTTGCTGACGCCTGACGACTGACGACTGTCGACTGCGCGGCGCAGCCGCGCTTCCGCCGCGCCTACATTTTGTGCCAAAAGGTGCAAAAAACACCCGATATAGTGGTCAAAATGGGCACAAAAATTTTTTGCAATTTCACCAAACTTTTTTTGCTAAAATCGTTGACTTTTCACAATGGATGTGTTACAATACCCGAGCGTGTGAATGTGCATGGGTAGGGTATAACTATGCCCATTTGCAACCAAACGATATGCGATGATGCGGGAGGTGGCTGCCCGAAGAGGCAGGGAATTTCCGCGGAGTATGTCCGATTCAAAACCGGGCGATCCATATGTTGCGTCTCGCCGCTTCTTGCGTGGGCGTCTGCCCAGCGGCGTACAGGCGTAAACTGCGCTTTTTTCGCGCTCAGCCGGAAATATTGCCTTTCCGGTTTTTCAATGGGAAGGGTGTAAACACCCGGACGAGTTGCGAAAAAATGCGAATGCCCGCCACACAATTTTTATGGAGGCGAACAATCAATGGCAGTGAAGG
>JAFYDS010000241.1 GCA_017544665.1 Clostridia bacterium
AAAGAAGAAGCAAATCAAATAATAGATGAATTAGATAAGAATAATAATAATAATAATAAAGAAAATGAGGATGAATATAAGTATTTAATTAAAGGATGCTTTTGCACGCGATCGCGGACGCGCTGCTCGGCGCGGCGGCCTTGGGCGACATCGGGCTGCATTTTCCCGACAGCGACCCGCGCTATGCGGGCGCGGACAGCCGCGTGCTGCTCAAAGAAGTCTGCCGTCTTGTGCGCGCAGCGGGCTTCGAGATCGAAAACATCGACGCGACGATCCTCTGTCAGGCGCCGAAGCTGCGTCCGTACATCGACGCCATGCGCCGGAATATCGCCGACACCTGCGATTTGCCGCTCGACCGTGTCAGCGTCAAGGCGACCACGGAGGAGGGACTCGGCTTCACGGGCAGGGGAGAAGGCATCGCCGCGCACGCCGTGACGCTGCTGCGATGAAAACAGGCGGATTGCGCCGCCGTATTATTTTGGAAGGAGCTAACTTTATGAAAAAGTGGATTTCCCTTTTGCTGATCTGCTGTCTGCTGCTGTCGCTGTGTGTGCCGGCGTTTGCCGAAACCGTGCAGGGCGAGCGGCCCATGATCTATCTTGAGGGGCAGGGGATCTATCTCTATACAGACGACGGGACGCTGGTCTATGACGTCGGCGTCAGTTTAACGGACAGCCTTTCGGCCAACAGCAAGGACCTGATCCGCTATCTGCTGCGCGGCAAGACGACCGGCAATTTCAGCGCGTTCAACGACCTGCTGTACGATACGATCGCGCCCGCCTATGAAGCCGAAAAACTCGGCAAGGACGGCATGCCGCGCGACGGGTCGCATGTGCACCCGGACAATATGTGGCGCGGTCAGAGAGACCTTTCCAATATCGAAAAGACGATCCCGATGACCGGCGGCAGAAAGTATCCTGTTTACCGCTGGCATTTCGACTGGCGGCTGTCGCCGATCACCCTCGCTGAGGAGCTGCATGATCTGATCGACGCCGTGCTCGAAAAGACGGGTGCGAGCCAGGTCGATCTCGTGTCGCGCTGTCTTTCGACCAATATCGTCTATGCCTATCTCTATCAGTACGGCACGGAAAAGGTGCATTCCAGCGTCTTTTACGCCGCCTCCCTGCACGGGATCGGCGTCGCCAACGCGCTGTTCACGGGCAATCTTGTGATCGACGACGACGCCGTGGAGCGCTTCGCCGCGTTCTACCGCGACCAGAACAATCTGGTCGTCCGCGACGAGCCGACCACCGACCTGATCTTTGCGCTGCTTTCTCTGCTCAACGAGATGAAGCTGCTTGGTCTTGAGATCGACAATATACAGAATACGTTCGACAAAGTCAAGGGCGACGTGCTGGTACGCATCCTGCGCGACTCCTTCGGAACCTACCCGAGCTACTGGTCCATGGTGTCCGCCGATCAGTACGAGGCGGCGCGGCAATTCGTGTTCGGCGGCGTCGAGGAAGAGTGGGCTGGCCTTTTGGAAAAGACGGACGCCTACTACGAGATGCAAAAGCATATGGACGAGTTCCTCCTTTCGATCAGCGACAAGGTGCATATCGGCGTGATCGCGAAATACGGCTTCCCGAACTTCCCGCTTTCCGAGGATGCCTGCGAGGAGAGCGACGGCTATGTGGCGACGCGGTTCGCCTCTCTGGGCGCGACCTGCGCCGACGTGGACAAAACGCTGGAAGACAGCTATATCCGCGCCGCGGTCCAAAAGGGGAGCGCGAAGTACGTCTCCGCCGACTGCAAGATCGACGCGTCCACGGCGCTGTTCCCCGATACGACGTGGTTTATTAAGGACCTGTATCACACCCACTTCCCGGACTGCATCAACGATCTGTGCGCTGCTTTCGCGAACGACGACGCCATGACCGTCTGGACAGATCCGGCCTATACGCAGTTCCTGCAGTATGAGGCGACCAACAGTGCCGGTTCGGACCACGCCACAGGCGTCCTTTCGCCGATCCGCTCGCTGGAGGATACCCACGACAACACCGCACAGTATCAGCGCACGTTCTGGTCCGTTCTGCGCGACTTCTTCCAAAAGCTCGGCGCGTT
>JAFYDS010000030.1 GCA_017544665.1 Clostridia bacterium
CATGTTTTTGCTTATTTGGAAGCGAGATACTCGTTGATCGACTGGATCAAAGTATCGGGGTCCACGCCGTGCACCATGCACGCTTCCTCCACGGTCTCGCCGCGCGAAGCCGGACAACCGAGACAGTGCATCCCCATTTCAAAGAAAAACACGGCGGTTCCTCTGTCGGCGTCGAGAATATCGCCGATCAGCATATCTTTGGTAACTTCTTTCATCTTGATTCAGATCCTTTCTCAGAACATGGATTTTTTCACAACAATAATCATTGCAATGACCAAATAGAAACAAACGCCGGACATCGCCGCGTTGGCGATAGAGTTCTTTTTGCCGGTCTTGCCTTTTTTGGTATAGACGGCGTAGAGAATCAAGCCGACCAGCGGGCAGATGAAGGAGATAAAGCGGGCAAAGCGTCCCGCCTTTTCGCGCTCGACCGGGTCAACGTCGGCGTATTCCGCGGGGTCTGCAGGTTCGCTGACCGGCAGCGGCTCGGCAGTTTCTTCCGCCGGCGCGTCGGCCGCGGCGGTTTCTGTCGCTTCCTCGTCCGGTTCCGGCGCGGCGCCGGTCTTTTGTCCGCAGACGAAGCAAAAATCGGAATCGTCGTCGATCTCGTTGCCGCAGAATCTACAAATCATGTCAAGTCCTCCCTCGTTTGTTTCATACTTTGACATTATAACATCAACTTTTCATTTTGACAATAGGAATCGGGCACAAATTTTGTTTTTTCCGCGCGAAGGGCTTGCAAGTTTTCGGCAGATAAGCTATGATAGTAGGGACTTAGACTATCTTTCCAGGTGATTGCATGGCACTACTATCCGCCAGCGGTCTCGCCGTGACCTTCGGCGAGCGCACGCTGTTTTCCGGCGTCTCGTTCGACGTCGGACCCAAAGACAAGATCGGCCTCATCGGCGTCAACGGCGCCGGAAAAACCACGCTGTTCCGGCTGCTGACGAAACAGCTTTCGCCCGCCATGGGCGCGCTGTTCTTCGGCAAAGAGACCGTCCCCGGCTATATGGAACAGCACGCCTGCGCCGAAAGCGAAAAGACGATGTTTGACGAGATGCTCACGGTTTACAGCGACGTGATCGAAGCGGAGCGCGAGCTCGATCTCATCGCCCGCCGGCTCGAACACGGCACGGGCGACGAAGACCTTCTGCACCGGCAGCAGACTCTCCTCGAGCTCTATACGCGACGCGACGGTGCGACCTACCGCAGCAGGGCGCGGTCCGCGCTGCTCGGGCTCGGCTTTTTGGAAAGCGACTTTTCTCTCCCCTGCGCCCTGCTTTCCGGCGGGCAACGGTCCAAGCTGAGCCTCGCGAAGCTGCTGCTCTCCGGCGCGAATCTTTTGCTTTTGGACGAGCCGACGAACCACCTCGACATCCCGTCGATCGGCTGGCTCGAAGGGTTTATCGCGGACTTTTCCGGCGCGGTAATCGTGATCTCCCACGACCGCTACTTTCTCGACAAGGTGACGTCGCGGACGTTCGAACTCGAGCACGGCAAGCTCTACACGGCGAACGGCAACTACACGCGCTATATGGAACTGAAAGCCGAGCGCAAAAAGGCGGAGGAGCGCGTCTATGCCGCTTCAATGAAAGAGATCCACCGTATCGAGGGCATCATCGAACAGCAAAAGCGCTTTAACCGCGAGCGCAACTATAAAACGATCGCCTCAAAGCAAAAAAGCATCGACCGGATCGAAAAGGACCTCGTCATACCCGAAAAGGAGTTACAGTCGATCCGCTTCCGCTTTGAAACGGCAAGCCAGAGCGGCAACGACGTTTTGCTCTGCACAGGCCTTTCGAAATCCTTCGGCGACAAGACGCTCTTTCAGAACGCCGACCTGTTTTTGCAGCGGGGCGAACGCGTCTTTCTGACCGGAGAGAACGGCTGCGGCAAATCGACGCTTTTGAAAATGATCCTCGGCAAAGCGACGCGCGACTGCGGCAAGGTCAATCTCGGCGTCGGCGTCAAGATCGGCTACTTTGACCAGACGCTCGCGGAGCTCAGCTCCGACAAAACCGTCCTCGACGAGGTCTGGGACAACTACAAACGGCTCAACGAAGTGGACGTCCGCCGCGCCCTTGCCGCGTTCTTGTTCAAGGGAGAGGACGTGTTCAAAAACATGAAGGCGCTTTCCGGCGGAGAGAAAGCGCGTGTGGCGCTTTTGAAACTGATGCTCTCCGGCGCGAACTTTCTCGTGTTGGATGAGCCGACGAACCACCTCGACATCCATTCGCGCGAGGCGCTCGAAAGCGCGTTCGACACCTTCGACGGGACGATGCTCGTCGTCTCGCACGACCGCTATTTTATCAACCGGCTCGCGACGCGCGTGGTACGGCTGACCGAAAGCGGGATCGAATCGTTCGACGGCAACTACGACACGTTCTACGCGGCGATGGAAGCAAAAAAAGCCGCCGCGCAGCCGCAGAAAAAAGAGCCGAAACAAAACGACTATCAAAAGCGCAAGGAACGCGACAGCCGTCTTCGCCGCCTCAAGGGGCAGATCTCGCGGCTCGAAGCACAGATCGACGCGCTGGACGAGACTGCCGCGTCGCTGCAAGCGCAGCTGAGTGACCCGTCGAACGCCGCCGCGTATGAAACGATCCTGTCGCTGACAGAGCAGCTGCACGAGACCACGACGCAGCAGGAAGCACTGATGGAGGAGTGGCAGTCGCTGAGCGAAGCACTTACGGAAATGGAAGAATTGGCATAAGTGCACAGTAAAAGCGCCCTCGCGGGCGCTTTTTCATTTGAGTTGTATCGGAACGGCTTTTGCTTTGCCATCGACCCTTCGCAGTTCATACACCGTGTCAAAGCCTGCCGCGCGGATCGCGGCGAGGGCCTTATCGAACGCGAAGTCCAGCGCGTCGGTGGTGTGCGCGTCGGCGGTAACGATCACTTTTGCGCCGCGTTCGTACAGATGGCGCAGCAGAAACGGCGCCGGATAGGGCTGCTTTTTACCGCAGCGGTACATCGCGCCGGTGTTCACCTCAAACAGGACGTCGGGACACGCGGCAAGGACCTTGTCGATGCAGCCGCAGGCGAGTTTTTGATAGGCCGGATCGCCGGAATCGAACAGCGCGTTGTCCTCATTGAACTTTTCGATCAGGTCGAGGTGCGCGACGATCGTCGGCCGGATGCGGCAGGTGAAATCCGCCACGCGGTCATAGTAGTCCGCGGCAAGCGCCAGCCAGTCGCTCCCGAACAGCATATCGCAGCCTTCGGAAAGGATCTCCGGCGAGGCATCCACATCGAAGTGCAGATCTCCCTTCGTCAGCTGATGCACCGCGGCGATCACGTAGTCGTAATCGGCGACGTCCACGCCGCAGTAGTCGCGGTCGAGCTCAACGCCGTGGAGGATCTCGATCCTGTCGCCGTAAAGGCTTTGCAGGCGGCGGATCTCGGCGGTATAAACCGGGAGGTCTTCTTTCAAAATCGCCCAGTCCGCGAGCGGCGTCATCGGGCTGTGAAACGAGAAGCCGAGGCAGGTAAAGCCCTTGTCGATCGCGGCAAGCAGCATCTCTTCCGGCGTATTTTTCCCGTCGCAAAAGACGGTGTGGGTATGACAGTTGGAGTGAACCATATAAAGTAGCCTCTTTCAAAAAGGTACGGCAAATCACCGTACCTTTTTCTTTTCTCAGGACTGGTTGGGCGTTTTACGGAATTTGCGCATCATTTTGGCGTGACGGCGTTTTTCCTTCGGGGACATCTTGAATGTGAACGGACGCTTTTCCATCGGGCGCAGCAGCGGCGTCGCCAGCGCAGCGTCGCGCGCGTCGGTCAGAACGGTCGCGGCAAGGATGATCAGCCCGTTATCTTCGGGCAGCGTCACCTCTTTCGCGTCGCGGATATTCAGCTCGTACATGAAGAAGTACAGTTCGCTCCCGCGGTTGTCTTTGTCCGCCGCGTGGGTATGGGTGCATTCCCAGGCGACGCGGTCGCCCTTGATGAACGCGGTTTCGGCGAGGTTGTAAAGATCCCAGCCGCCGACGCGCTCGTTGATCGACTGCACCTTCAGCTCAACGGGGTTGCCGTCCACAAGGAAGGTGTAGGGCTTGTCGCCGTACAGGCTGGCGGCGATGAAGCAAAGACGGGTGCCCGAAACGTCGAGCGTCTGCCCGGCTGCGATCAGCGCGTTATTATCTCCCCACGCCATGCCGGTTTCAAAATGGACGCCGGCGCACTCGATCGTCTGCGGGAAGAGTTCGCCCGGGACGGAGACGTTGAGCGTCGGGATGTAGGTATCGCCGCGGTTCTGGTTGAACGTCACGATATCGAGATTGTACGGCAGACGCAGCGGCTGGCGCGAGCCGATCCCGGCGCGTTTGCACGGAGCAAGGGTCAGCGCGAAGGTCTTCACTTCATACGGTTCGAGGTCGAACACGAGATTGCCGTCGGTCACGGCGGCGCCGCAGATGGGGTCTTCGCTCGCCGTCACCTCGCGCGCGGAAACGACGCCCGTTCCGAGGGTGAAATAGGTGTTGCCGGCGTGCATGCCCGCGCCCTCGTTGAAGCGGGCAATCACTTCGTCGGAGTCCTCCGCCTTCTTCATCGCGCGCAGGATCACGTTCGGGTTGTTCAACTGGGCGAAGCCGAACGCGCTTTCGAGCGAGCCCGGGTGCCGCCCGGTCACGAAGGCCGTCATCGGCTGGTTGAACGCGCGGGCATAGAACTGCGTGCCGTTGCTGTATTCGCCCTTATGCGAATAGATCGCGTAGCCGTAGCGGTTGAGCCCCATGTCGAGCATATCCTGGGCGCTGTCGTGGCGGAAGGGGTACTTCGGCGTGTGCAGCACGGTCAGTTTCAGCGTGCTCTGGTCTTTGAAGACCCAGCCGTACTTGCAGTCGGAGAAGATCGAGACGCCGAAATTCTGCCGCTCGTCGGTCAGGTCGGCCCATTTCTGCGCCGGGACCGCGTAAAGCTTTTTGGTCGCCGGACGGCGGCGGACCGCGCCGAGCCCGAGGTCGAAGGTCGCCTGCGGGGCTTTCGCGTTGAGATAGAAACCGTTTTGCAGCAGACGGCGGAACGAGCGCCACTCCACCTCGTTCTGGACGCTGACATACTGGCCGCCCGCGAACAGAGAGACGTCATAGGTGAACGTGGAGTTGCCCGCGGTCTGTTTGACGCGCAGCGTCACACGGACGGGGCCTTTTTCGATCTCTTCGACTTCGCCCTTTTCGCCGAATTCCCACGGGAAGCCGGTCGCTTCGTCATACGTCAGCTCCCACGCGGGGTAGCTCTTGCTGCCGTTATACTTGTTCATCTCGAAGCGAATCGGCTTTTCCAGCAGTTCGCGGCCGCCGAGCGTCTTGTCAATGATCGAGCTGATGTCGCCCTTCTGGTTGACGGAGACGATGTATTTGTAGTTTTCGATGATGTTGCCGCCGCAGCGCACGCCCGTGTTCAGCTTGCACGGCTCGTAGCTGTAGAGCACATCGAACACCTTGTAGCCCAGCGCATCCACATTGGCGCAGAAGCAGAGTTTGATCACGGACTCGTCGGCGTAGTTGACCTGCGAGGGCACCTCTCTGCCGAGGTTGTCATAGACGCGGACGCAGCGGTAGCCCTGCGCCGGGATCGTCAGATCGACCGGCTCCATCCGCGGCTGTTCGAGCGTATTGGAGACGACGACGGCGACGCCCTTGGTCCAGGACGTGTCCATATTCTTGACGATCTCATTTGTCGCGCCCTCGAACGTTGACTGAAAACGGTTCGCCGCGATCACAAGATCGTTCCACGAGCGCTGATAGACGCGCTCGACGCTGGTGCCCGTGATGTCGTCGTGGAAGGTGTGGTCGATTGTCTTTTTCCAGGCGTCGTCGATGGCTTCCTTCGGGTACTTCGCGCCGCAGACCGCGGACGCGATCAGTGAAGCCTTTTCCGCCATATCGCCGAACTCCTCGTTCTTGCGGTTCATCCGCTTTGAGAACGCGCGGGAGGTGTAGGCGCCGGGGCCGTGGTTTGTCATCAGCAGTTCTGCGTTCCAGCCGGGCAGCATCTCTTTTTCTTCCGGCGTCAGCGCGGCGAGGTCCTCAAAGAGCTCCGTCGGGGAAGCCGAAAGCACCTTGATCTCGCTTTCGTCGTTTTTGGCGATTTCGTTTTCGAGCGTCTGGACAGACTTTTCTTTGGGCGCGCCGCCGACGTCGCCGGTGCCGTGGTAGCCCATCGTCCAGGGCAGCTCATATTTCTTTTCGTTCTTTTTCAGCTTCGGCAGCAGCTTCTTATTGTCGCGGATCGCGTCGAACACGGTACAGTAGTTGACGCCGTCGAGGGCGGCGAAGATCTCCTTGCCGTCCGGACCGGTCCAGCGGCCGAGGTCGAACGGGATACCGTAGGCGCTGCCCCAGCCCAGCTTCTGGGTGGAAAAGCCCTTGAGTCCCGCGGCGGCGGCGATCGACGGCAGCGCCCAGCCGAAGCCGAAGCAGTCGGGCAGAAAGATGTCGTTGCTCTCTTTGCCGAACTCGCGGCGGAAGAAGCGGTTGCCGTAGAGGATGTTGCGCAGCAGCTGTTCCGGGGACGGGACGTTGCAGTCGCCGTTTTCCCAGGACGCGCCGGTCACATTCCAGCGGCCCTCCGCGATATAGCCGCGCAGCTTTTCGTATTCCTCGGGATAGTACTCCTTGAAGAGATCGTAGCGGTACGCGCCCTCAAAGTTGAAGCGATAGTGCGGGTACTGCTCAAACAGCTTGAAGTTGTCGTGCAGCGTGTTGGGCAGACAGACGTCCAGCACGTGCTCAAAGTCCCAGTTCCATACGGTGTCGAGATGCGCGGTCGCGATCGTATAGATGCGTTTTTCTTTCTCCATCACTCAAAAGCCCCCTTAATCAGTCTTTCAACTGTCTTTGATCCAAAATATACAAAATGAGAAAAATCCAAAGTACCGGCACGTTGATCAGCGTCAGCACCGAAAAGAAAAGGGCCGCGCCTTCGGTCTGGACCGGCACAAAGCCGTAGGAGATCGCCTGCATCAGCTTGACGACCGTTGCGCAGGCGGCAATGAACAGTCCGATCGCGCTCCAGCAACTGATTACCGGGATAAGCACCCGAAAGACACCATTACTTCTTTTCTCACTTATTTGGATGGATTCGGCGTCTTTTGAATCAGTCTCTGCAGGTAACGCGTTAAAATCATTCTGCATAATTGCCATTGAAACTATACTCAATCCCAATAAAGCAAAAACTAAATAGACAATTTCGGTTCCAGCCGGAGAATAACCTTGCTTGGTTAGTTCGTCCTTTACACTCTTTCCGCGAGTATACCACCAATAAATGGGGTAGATGGGAACAAAAATCAGGCAGAGCAATTCCTTAACACAACTGGATTCATCCTTTTTTACCGCTTTGACACTCTTAACAAGCAAGTATTCCCAATAAATGGAATAGATTCCAAAAGATAAAAATGAGAGCGCGATACTAAGACCTATACTCTGTTGACTGACTACATGATGTTGAGATGCTTGATTGTTTATTTGATGCTTTACTTCAGATCCCAAAGCCTTTTCTTCTCGAATGCACGGCAGCAGAAAGCCGAAGACGAGCAGCGCGAGCGCGCCAAGGCTCAGCGCGGCGGCAACGGCAGCGATCGCGTACTCCGCCGGGTTGCCGAGCAGCAGCCGCGTCGGCACGATCCAGTGCAGCAGCGCGGAGACGATCCCCATCGCGCAGCACAGCGGTACGATGAAGGTTTTGGGTTTTGACCGGTTCGCCATAGATAAGACTCCTTTGTCTGTTTTCATGTTTTATTCTAACACAGGAATGCCGGTTTGACAAGCGTCAAACGGACGGTTCCTCAGAAGAATCTGCGCCAGAAGCAGCGCGCTTTTTCGCTGCGATAGGTCCGCGTGTCGCCGGCGTACGCTTCTTTTCGGATCACGCGCGGCGCGACTTCGTCGTAGAGCGTCGTCAACGGCGCGGCAGCATGCGTTTCACACTTGAACAAGGCGGAAAGCAGCAGCAGATCGCTGTGGACCGGCAGACGGAGCGCCGCCGCCTTTTCGACCGGGATCTCATAGCGGAAGAAATAGGTCTGTTTGCCGATATTGTCGCCGTCTTTGCCGTGGGTGTGCGTCAGCGAGAACGCGAGCGGGTCGCGCTTGATCGCGGCGCCTTCGCCGAGGTCGGTCAGATCCCATTTGCCGATCGGCGCGGCGATGTCCTGCACGCGGGCCGTGACCGTTTCGTCACCGACGGTGAAGGCGTAATCCCGGTCGCCGCCGAGGGCGCACCCGATAAAGCAGAACGCTTTCGCGCCCGCCGGCACGTCGATCGTCTGCCCGTTGCAAAGCAGGGCGTTCGGACGTTCGGGGTCCGTCTGCAGTTCGAACGGCAGACCGCCGGACTGCACCAACGAAGGCATCAGCTCCGCGGGCAGGGCGTAATCGAGATTCGGCAGGCAGACGCTGCCGCGGCTGTCGTTCTTCGTCAGCACGAAGGTATTCATCGGCAGCTCCGCCGGTTTATGCTTGAAGGTCTGCGCCGGTTTCATATCGAAGCACAGCGCGAACGAGCGCACGTCAAACGGGTCGATGTCGAACGTGATTGCGCCGTCCTCCGGCGTCAACGCGCCGAGCGGCTCTTCGCTCGCGTAGATCTCACGCGCCGCAACGACCGGCCGGCAGAACCGCAGCGTCACGCGGTCGTGCTTTTTCCCGGCGACTTCGTTGACGCGGACGACGATCTCGTCGCTGTCCTGCGCCTTTTTCACCGCGCGGACGACCACGCTGTCGTCGGAGCAGGTGAAGAGGCTGAACTGCCTGCCGAGCGCGCCCTTGTGGCGGTTCGGCGCAAAGACGGTCAGCGGCGTGCAGAACTGCCGCGCCCGTTTATCGAGCGAGGTGTAGTTGTCGCCCGCGAAGGAGCAGACCGCAAAGCCGAAGCGGTTCAGACCGAGGTCGAGCTGGCTTTGCATGCTGTCGGGGCGGAAGTTATGTTTCGGCGTATGCAGCGCGGTCAGCCGCAGCGTGTAGGCGTCCGGCTTGTCCCAGCCGCGCTTGCTGTCGGAGAGCACGCCGACGCCGTAGGCGCCCGAACGGTCGCGGATCGCCGCCCAGCGCTGGGCGGGCACCTCGAACAGCTGACGCGTATTGGTAGAGCGTTCGATCGAGCCGAGGCCGAGGTCGTAGCGCGCGTAGTCGTTTTCAACGTTCAGCGGGAAGCTCACCTTGCACATCGTTTCGTGCTCGTGCCAGTCGATCTCGTTCTGGAACGAGACGACCTTGGTCCCGCGGGTGATCGTGACGATCGTCTGGAAGGTGGAGGCGCCGTAACGCTTTTGCAGACGCAAAGCGGCGATGCACGGACCGCTGTAGAGCAGCTCCGCGCTGACCTTCTGCGGCTGCGCCATGACGGGCGCCATGAGGTCCTCGTAGGTCATTTCCCACGCGGGATAGGTGCGCACGCATTCATCGTGCAGCAGATCGAAGGTGATCGGGCGGCGCAGCAGCTGCTGCCCGACGGTTTTATCATAGATGGAACTGACGTCGCCGTTGTTGTCGAGCCGGACAATAACGCGCTCGTTTTCGAGGCGGCCGGCATCGGCGCTCATCACGGCTTCTTCGTCGGCGTAAGGCGTTTTGGAAACGCGCACGTCAAAGACGCGGCAGCCGCACGGCGGCACCTTCGCCCAGATCGCGGCGGCGGGTCTCCCCTTCTCGTCCGTATAGGTCTGCGACGGGACCTCGACGCCCTGATCGTCAAAAACGCGGATCGTTTCGTCGTCCCACGGGAACGTGACAACGCGCTGCACCGTGAAGTCCTGGCTGTTCCAGACAACGATCGGCCTGCCCTTGCAGAAGGACGTATCCAGCTGTCCGATCACAGCAGCGGCGGAGGCTTCAAACACGTCGGAGAACTGGTTCAGC
Organism: Clostridia bacterium; assembly: GCA_017544665.1. Lineage (GTDB taxonomy): Bacteria > Bacillota > Clostridia > Oscillospirales > Acutalibacteraceae > UBA6857. The sequence goes on from JAFYDS010000030.1 coordinate 9,861, forward strand.
GACTGGACATAGTCGTTCCAGGAGCGGCGGTATTCCTTTTGCAGCGACGTGCCGGTCAGATCATCGTGGAACTGGTGCGCGATCACGCGCTTCCACGCCTTGTCGAGCGTTTCCTGCGCATAGGGCATTGCGGAAAGCAGCATGGCGCCGACGCTCGCGCGCTCCGCCATATCGGCGAGCACTTCGTTGCGCTCGTTCCAGCGCTTGCTGATTGCGCGGGAGGTATAGCAGCCCGCACCGTGTCTTGTCATCAGCAGCTCGTTGTGCCATGTCGGCAGCTTCGCCGTCAGTGTCTTGTTGGAAGCGAGATCGCGGTACAGCTCGTCCGACGCGGCGGACTTCACCTTGACGGTGCTCTTGCCGTTGTCGTCAATCTCTTTCTGCATCGTGTGCACCGAGATTTCCAGCGGGGCGCCGCCGCGGTCGCCGACGCCGTGATAGCCCGCGGTCATCGGCAGACCGAACGCCTCATTCTCTTTCAGCTTTTTCCGGATGAATTCATTCTCCCGGATCTTGGTAAAAACGGTAACATAGTTGCCCATATTGAGCGAGGCAAAGATCGGTTTGCCGTTGACGCCGTACCATTTGCCGATATCGAACGGAATCCCGTAGGCGCTCCCCCACGAAAGCTTCTGCGTCGTAAAGCCGAGCAGATTGCTGTGCGCGGCGATCGACGGCAAGGCGTAGCCGAAGCCGAAGCAGTCCGGCAAAAAGACATCCTTGCTGCGGCGGCCGAAGGTCTTGTCGAAATAGCTGTTGCCGTAAAGGAAGTTGCGGAACAGCGCTTCGGGCGACGGAATGTTGCAGTCGCCGTTTTCATAGGCGCTGCCCGTCACGTTCCATTTGCCGCTTTTGACATAGGCTTTGAGCTGTTCGAACTGTTCGGGATAGTACTCTTCCATCAGTTCGTAGCGGTACGCGCCCTCAAAGTTGAAGCGGTAGTCCGGATACTTGCGGAACAGCTCGAAGTTCTTGCGCAGCGTCTTCGGAATATAGTCCGCAACGGTCGTTTCAAAGCTCCAGTTCCAGATCGTATCGAGGTGCGCCGTGGCAACCGTATAGATTGTCTTTTCACTCATGGTCGTTTCTCCTTATTCCAAAACGATCTTGTGGAAAACCTTCTTGCCCTTTCGGATCACGGCGTAGCCCTTTTCAAAGAGGTCCGCCGTCAGCACCAGCAGCGGGTCGGCGACCTTTTTGTCGTTGAGCGACACGCCGCCCTGCTGGATCAGCCGTCTGCCTTCGCCCTTCGATTTGACGAGGCCTGCCGCGACCATCACGTCGAGCAGCTGGACGCCCGCGTCAAAGTCCGCTTTCGCGACCGTAGTCTCCGGCATATTTTCCGCGTCGGCGGCGCCGGCGAACAGCGCATTGGCGGTCGCTTTCGCCTTTTCGGCTTCGGCTTCGCCGTGGACGAGCTTCGTCAGCTCAAACGCGAGGATCTCTTTTGCTTTGTTGAGTTCGCTCCCCTGCCAGCTTTCCATCTTGTCGATCTCTTCGAGCGGCAGGAAGGTCAGCATGCGGATGCACTTGAGCACGTCCGCGTCGTCCACGTTGCGCCAGTACTGATAGAATTCGTAGGGGCTGGTCTTTTCCGGGTCGAGCCAGACGGCGCCCTTCTGGGTCTTGCCCATCTTCTTGCCCTCGGAATTGAGCAGCAGCGTGATCGTCATGGCGTAGGCGTCCTTGCCGAGCTTTTTGCGGATCAGCTCCGTGCCGCCGAGCATATTGCTCCACTGGTCGTCGCCGCCGAACTGCATATTGCAGCCGTA
>JAFYDS010000242.1 GCA_017544665.1 Clostridia bacterium
CAGAAGCTGATGTGAAATCTGAACAAAATGAAAGAAGGAGCTGTTCACCGAGCAACAGCCCCTTCTTTATTATTTTGTATCAAAACGGACACTTGCCTCTGATCCGGCCGAACGCTTTCCGCACGGCATAGTAGGACGGTTTTTCCTTGCCGTTGACGTCGACCAGACCCCACCGGGTTTCTGTCGGGCAGTCGCTCTGGCCGCACATATAGCACCGGTCGCTGTCGGAATAGCAGTAAACAATCAGCCCGCCGACGAACGGCAGACGATGCATCCGGGGGATCAGATCGCGGAAAAACTTGGCCTGTCCCTCGGGCGTATGGGGATATCCCGGAATCAGGGTGGTTTTGGGCAGCTCCTTGAAAAGATGGTTGACGTAGTCGCTCTTGAAGATAAAGTCGGCCTGATGCGAAACGTCCGGCGACACATGGCGGATATGCTCTCTCATCCTGTCGTTGAGATTGTCGACGAACATTTCGATCTTGTCGTAGGCCTCCTTGACGCTCTCCACGCCGTACCCGCGCAGGATGTCCAGCTTTTCCGCCTTGGTTTTCGGCGCGCCGCCGCTGATATATCCGAATTCCTGGATCACGACAGGCTTGCCCGTAAGGTTCCAGAGATACCGCACAAGCGCCTCGAAGAAATACAGCAAGCCCCCGACGTTGGCAAAGCAGCCGATGTAGATGTCGATGCCGACATAGTCGCAGTATTTGTGGTACGGCTTGAGCATGACGTGCAGATCCGCCTGCGGTCCGGCGCTGTTGTACCCGACAAGGATATCCTGCTTGACGGCGTACATCGCCTCGGCGTTGACGCCGATAAACCGCGCGGCTTCTTCCTCGGTCAGCGGCAGCGTAAAGTGCGGGATGCCCATTTCGTTCGTGATCTGTACCGCGTCGATGTACGTGCGAAGATCGTTGAGCAGAAAGACGGCGACGTCCCGAACACCCTGCTCGTCCCGGCGCGGATCAATGCCCGCTTCGATATAATCGCACGGATACGGCGTGACCGCCATCACCTTAAATCCTCTGTCCTTGTATCCCTTGCAGCGATCCTTGAAGTCCTCGTAGCTCTTGCGGATCGTGCCGTCCTGTTCATACGGGAACGGGATATCGATCCGGATCCATTCGATATTGCCGCGCCGGAGCTGGTCGTAATTCTCGTTGGGATGGCATACGCCGCAGATAAATCCGCCCGCTTTTTGCCGGAACGCCTGCGTTTCAGCGTTGGACACAGGTTTGAAATATGACCCCGCAAGACATTTCGGGAGATATTTCACCCCGTATTTGATTTGATCCAGTATATATTTTTCCAAGCGTTTTTCCTGCCTTTCTTTTTCATCTTTCCCGCGTTTTATTGTACCGCGTCGGCGGTCTGCTCCTCGTCGAGCATTTCCGCCAGCACCTGGATGCCCTCGTCGAGATCGTTCTCTTTCATCTTCGCGATCAGCGCGCGTCGCTCGTTGAGCTCGATGTACATCTTTTCGCGCTTCTCGCCGACGAGATCATAGAAGAAATACGGAATTGCCTTGATGACATTCGGCAGCAGCGAAATGCCGGCAAAGAGGAAAA
>JAFYDS010000243.1 GCA_017544665.1 Clostridia bacterium
GACAACGAGTTGGGAGGTCTGTTCGGATGAAACCGAGAACCATTCTGAAAGGTGCCGCGGCGCTGTGCCTTTGCGTGCTGTGCCTTTGCGTGTTTTTGCTGCCCGCCGCGGCGGCGAAAAAAGGAACGACGTCGTTCCGGCATTCCAGCGTGAAGGTGAAGCTTGCCTATACCCATACCGTCTACAGCGGCAAGGCAAAAACGCCCGCCGTCACCGTGAAGCACGACGGCAAGGTGCTCAAGGAGGACAAGCATTACACGCTCCGCTATAAAGATAACGTGGAAGTCGGCGACGCGACGGTAATCATCAAAGCGAAGGACGGCAGCGGCTACACCGGCAAGCGGGTCTATACGTTTTCCATCGTGCCCAAAAAGGTCGAGCAGCCGACGCTGGTGAAGGCGACCGAAACCTCGGTCAAGTTCCGCTGGACGCCCGTCAAGTCGGCAACGGGCTATGTCGTTTACTTCTACAACGCGATCACAAATTCCTATAAAAAGATTAAAGCAACGCATAAAACCGCGATGACGGTCGACGGTCTGCAGCCGGACACGACCTACCTCTTCTGCGTGCGCGCCTACACGCTGACCGACAGGAACCGTCTGTATGGCAAATATTCCGCTTGGCTGAACGCCCGGACGAAGGCTGCTGTTCCGCAGGGCACAAAAGCCGCGGCGGTCCGCGCCGTGATTGAAAGCGGCGTCTACACGCTGGCGTTCACCGCCGACCGCGGTCTGCTGGCGGGCAAGCAGGTCACCGTCTGGCGGGAAGGCGACAATCTGGCCGTTGAGACCCGGATCGGCGGCAACCGGCTGCGGATGCTCCGGCGCGACGACGACCTGTTCGTGCTGATGCCGGCGCGGCAGCGCTACACGAGGCCCGACCCCGCCATGTTCGAAGAAGCGCTGCAGGAGACCGCCGCGGACGAGCTGCTGCAGGATCTGCTGGGAAAAACGGACGGCGCCCCGCAGCGCACGGAGGTCCGCAGCGGAAAAACGCTGCTGCAGCGCGAGCTTTACCGCGCCGAAGACGGCACCGCCTTTGCGCTGGACTTTGACGGCGACGCCCTTGTGCGCGCGGTTTATTACAGCGCCGACGGGGACGTGAACGTGACCGCGATCCACACGTTTTCCCCTGCGGTGCCGCTGGACATCTTCGAGATCCCGCCGTCCTATCAGAAACTGGAATCCGCCGTTTGATGCGGGAAGAAATCGGCAACCTTCACAAAAAGGGGGCCGATTTTTTGTCGCTTTGGTTTCGCGGGGTCGATTGCTTTTTGCCGTTTGTTTTGATATAATGAAACCAATCCGGGTAAGCTTCGGCTTATTCGACTTTCAGAAAGGTGTGTTATTGATGAAAAAAGCACTCAGCGTTGTATTATCCGTTATCATGCTGCTTTCCTGCTGTACGCTTGCGTTTGCGGCGGAAAAAGCGACAACCAACGACAAGGGGGAAAAGGTCTTGCAGTTCAACGAAGACGGCAAGTTCAAGATTCTGCAGATCAACGACACGCAGGACACCGACAAGATGAACAAGAGAACGGAGGCCTTCATCCGCGCCGCCGTTGCGCAGGAGAAGCCCGATCTTGTGGTTATCCCCGGCGACGTCTGCAACGACATCTTCATCGGCGCCAACGCCAAGCGCGTGAAGCAGTCGCTGCGCAACCTGGCGGCGCTCCTCAACGAGCTGCAGGTTCCGTTCGCCTACACCCCGGGCAACCACGACCACGACAAGGACGACAAGGTTTCCACCAGAGAGCAGATGGAAGTGTTCGATGAGTTCGAATACAACATCTGGAACAAGGAAGACAAGGACACCGATCCCGGCACGTACAACATTCCCATTCTGTCCAGCGACGGCAGCAAGACGGCGCTCAACGTCTACATGATCGATTCGCAGAACAAGGACGGTCTTGCCAACGGCTACACCGGCTGCTATCCGGAAACGACCGCATGGTACAAGCAGAAGAGCGACGAGCTGAAAGCAGCCAACGGCGGCCAAGTCGTCCCCTCCGTCGTGTTCCAGCACGTCCCCGTGAAGGAGATCTATCAGTGCCTGCAAAAGACCGACGTGAAGCACGCGAACGACGCCATCTTCAGTCTGAACGACTATCAGTGGTATCTGGAAAAAGAAGAGTATATGTTCACCGATCCCGACCGGATGCTCCGCAACGACAACTATGTGGGCGAAGCGCCCTGCTCCGAGATCTTTGAAACGAAGTCCGGCGAATATGAAGCCTGGCTTGCACAGGGCGATATCATCGGCGCGTTCTTTGCCCACGACCACGTGAACCACTTCATCATGAAGACCGATGACGGGATCATCATGGGCTACAACGGCGGCACGGGCTTTGCGGCCTACGGCAGAGGCGCCCACCGCTCCATGCGCGTTTATGAGTTCGACGAGAACGACGTCAAGAACTACACGATCGATTCGGTCTATTACGATGAGATCACCGGCGACAACGTCAAGATCGTCCCGATCGACATCATGTCCACCGCCATCTTCGGCGACATCCTGCGGTTCCTTTGCCGCCTGGTGTTCATCACCCCGTGGAAGGGCAGCAGATAAACCGACAAGCTTTTTCGGGGGCCGCGGCAGCGGTCCCTGTTGCTTTTTCCGGCGCCGTTTGCTATAATACCGAAAAAGGGAGGTGACGCCATGCGGATCGGCATGTCCTCGTCGTGCTTCTATCCGGAGGAGACCGAAGTCTCCCTGCGCCGGGTCGGCGAAGCGGGCGCCGAAACGGCGGAGATCTTTTTCAATTCGCCGAGCGAGCTGCACGGCGACCTGCTGCGCGAGCTTTGCGCAATCAAAGCGCATTACGGCATGGACGTCGTTTCCGTCCATCCGTTCATGTCGTTTGCCGAAGGGTTCTGGCTGTTCAGCGAATATGAGCGCCGCTTCCGCGACAGTCTGGAGTTTTACCCGCGCTTTTTTGAAGCTGCCCAAGCGCTCGGCGCGCACCTGTTCGTGCTGCACGGCGCGAAGCACCTGAAAATCGAGCCGGAGCGCTATGCCGAACGGCTCTTTCTGCTGAACGAACGGGCAAAGCCCTTCGGCGTGCAGGTGGCGCACGAGAACGTGGTGTATTACGTCGGCGAAGATCCGGCCTTCATGCAGCGCATGAAGCGGCAGTTGGGCCGCGACTTTGCCATGGTGCTGGATCTCAAGCAGGCCTGCCGCGCCGGGGTGGATCCCTTTGCTTTCATTGACGCGGTGGGAGACGGCATCGTCCACGTTCATATCAGCGACAGCGACGCCGACCACGACTGTCTGCCGCCCGGCAAGGGCACGTTTCCGTTTTCGCGGCTCTTCCGCGCGCTGGAGGGCGCCGGCTACGGCGGGAAGTACATCATTGAGCTCTATCGCCACAATTTCACCGACGAGCGCGACCTCAGCGAAGCGCAGGCGTTCCTGCGCAGAACGCTCGGCGAAGACTGAAAAAAAGCAGCCGCCCATGTAAAGCAAGACAGCTTTACACGGGCGGTTTCCCTTTGCTTACGATGTGGAAAACCCTGAGGAAAACGTGGAAAACGGCGTGAAAAGCGTGGAAAACCCGGGCGAAAATGTGAATTCGGCGGGGAGAAGTCCTGCAAAACCTGCCGAAAAAAGCCGATGCGTCCAGACGCCGTGGGCAGTCGCCGATGTGGAAAGGGCCGCGGGGCCACCTCATCCGTCACGCGCATGAAGCAGACTGCCTAACCGCGAATCGTGTGGGTGCGTGCCACCCTCCCCGCCAGCGGGGAAGGCAAGGCCTTAGTCTTTTTGTATGTCCTGTTCCAAGAGGTAGATTCTGTCTTTTACCTCATTATCGATCCATTCACATACATTGTAGAAATTATGATTGACGTCATTGTTTGTGATACGCAGCACCTTATAGCCGAAGGATTCCAGAATAGCGGTTCGTTCAGAATCATAGGCTTCACCTTCTTCTGTGTAATGCTGGGAACCGTCAATTTCAAGAATGAGCTTTGCCTTTGCACAATAGAAATCTACAATAAAATGATGCATTGTGACTTGACGACGAAAGCGAATCGGATATTTGCGCAGGAAACCAAACCATAATCGGTTCTCTTGCTCTGTTCCTTTTCTGCGCA
>JAFYDS010000244.1 GCA_017544665.1 Clostridia bacterium
CCCGAACGGCATCCCGAACAACCTGATGCCCTTCATCACGCAGGTCGCGATCGGCAAGCGCGAACAGCTCTCGGTCTTCGGCGACGATTACGACACCCCCGACGGCACCGGCGTGCGCGACTACATTCATGTGGTGGATCTCGCGCTCGGGCATGTCAAGGCGGTGGAGCGCGCCCTTTCCAAAACGGGCGTCGATATCTTCAACCTCGGCACCGGCGTCGGCTACAGCGTCCTCGACGTCGTCCACGCCTTTGAAAAGGCGAGCGGCAAGCCCGTGCCCTACGTGATCGCGCCGCGCCGTCCGGGCGACATCGCGGTCTGCTACAGCGACCCGACCCGCGCCAAAGAGGTGCTCGGCTGGACCGCCGAACGCGGCATCGAAGAGATGTGCGAAGACTCCTGGCGCTGGCAAAGCCAGAACCCGAACGGATATCCGGAAGATTAAAAAAACGCCCTGCGGGGCGTTTTTTAGCGTGCAGTGTGCAGTAACACCCGCCCTCCTGTGAGAGCGGGTGTCCGTTTTGTTACCGTCTGAATATTCCGAAGATTTTATCGAACAGGTTGCGGAAGAACGCCCCGATCCGCGCGAAGAAGCCCTGCGGCGCGTCATCCTGCTGCTCCGATGTGGTCGGCTCTGTGGCAGGTTCCGTCACCGGCTCGCTCGTCGGCTCACTGACCGGTTCGCTGGTTGGTTCACTCGAAGGTTCACTCGAAGGCTCACTCGACGGCTCGCTCGACGGCTCTGTTGACGGCTCGGTGGGCGGCTCGGTCGGGTCGGTCGGGTCTGCCTGCCGCAGCTCGTAGTAGCCGCAGACGCTGCAGAAGCGGATCTCCACGCCGACGGTGGCGTCGGTCGCCATCACGAACTTGTTCCAGTCGGTGAAGGTGTGCCCGGTGGCGGGGATGGACTCGCGGTTCACTATGGTTCCACAAACCTGGCAGCACTGGTACCATATTTTAGAAGAAAAAGCAAGGGGACAAAAGAAAAAAGCGCCCCGTAGCCCTCCCCGCTGCGCTGTGAAGCGCAGCTGCATGGGGAGGGTGGCAGCCCGCAGGGCTGACGGGAGAGGTCTCACCCTTTTTCCGTTAACGATCTGTAGCTTTTACACGGCAGAACCTCTTCCGTCACGCGCTTTTTTACAGTCTCTGTTCAGGTCATCGTGTTGGCGCGTGACACCTTCCCCATGATCCCGCGTCTTCGACGCGAGGGGGAAGGCTTTCAAATGTGTTGCCGATCATCGATCGGCTTGACGGACGGTGGGTGCTGACTGAGCCGACCATTGGTCGGCGCTACGGACGCGGCAACCCGTTTTCCGTCGCATACAACGTCACCCGCGTCACTGCACACTGCACACTGCAAACTAAAACAGCCACCCAACCCCTTCAGTCTTTGCGCTGCGCACAAAGACAGCTCCCCCAGAGGGGGAGCCTTGTTTTTGTGGCGCCTGCGGCGCATTTTTGTGGGGCTGTTTTTCTGTGTCAGGTCTGTGGCTCGCCGGCTGTTGCCGGGGCGCGCTCGTTTTCGATGTCCTCTATTGTCACGGCGTAGATCTCTTCCTGCGAAGCGCCGGCAAGGGCGAGCTGCTCACGTTTTTCAAGGACCTTGATGACCTTTTCGTGCTTTTCATCCGTGTAGTCCCAGAAGAACAGGTACGGCAGCGCGCAAAGAACGTGGCCGACAAGATCGAACGCGACGAAGATGATGATACACAGTGTGCGGATATCGTCGGAGAACAGGATCTCGTAGTCGGAGGAGTAGCCCACCTTATAGTAAAGCAGCGGGATGATCAGATTGATGAGCGCTGAAACGGGGTTCGTGAACCAGGTGACCACGCCGCCGAAGTTTTCCAGCCGCTCGCCGGAAAGGTACATCTGGTAGTCGTTGATACGGTGGTCCATGTCGGCCTGCGCAAGACCGATCGCGCTGAGCAGGAAGTCGTTGACGAGGATGCAGATCAGCATGATCAGACCGCTGACGAAATAGTCCTGCTTGAACACCGTGCAGGCGATGATGAAGCCGATGCACTGCGCCGTCCGCACCGCGCGCTGAAAGACGATCAGAGACCGGTAGCTGTAGCGTTTGCGTATCCACGGGGCGAGGAACGCGCCCGGGTTGCCGACGAATTTGATCAGGTTCGTGACCAGCACCATCACAAGGCCCTGCTCGCGCCAGGTGAAGATCAAAAGCAGGTTCTGGATGTTGAGCGGGCCGTTGCCGAGTGCGTCGATCATCTCGGAGATGGCCTTGATCCAGCGGTATTTGTTCTTCATCACGCCGTCGATGCCGTCCCAGAAGGGGATGTACTTCTTCTTTTCCACCGGCGGCTGCGGAATCCGCTCCTGGATCGAGCCGAGGCCCTTGAACATGATGACGGTGCAGAACATGATCATGACCGGCACCACATAGCGGAAGGTGTTGATGTTGGTCAGACCCCCGGTATATGCAGCGATGATCGGGAACGCGGTATCGACCAACAGGGAGTTGAGCAGGTGGCTGAGCTTTTCGGGGTAGGCGCGGATCAGCATTCTTTCGTGAGCGTTGGGCGAAATCGTGCTGGCAATGTTCAGCGCGGAATTGGCGTAGCCGAAGATATCCTTCAGGCTGAACAGCAGATAGAGCTGCCACACGCGCTCGGTCAGCGGGTTCTGATAGAGCGGCAGCCAGCAGATGAGGATGTACAGCAGCATACAGGGCAGCACGTTGGTGTAGGCGAACAGCTTATACCGGCCCAGCTTTTTCAGCCAGCGCTTGCGGATGAAGATGTTGCGCAGACCGCCCCAGCCGACGCAGACCCAATGCGCGGCGAAGATCTTGAGCGACGCGCGCAGGTTGAGACCCGGCAGCGAATTGAAGAAATCCACAACGCTCCGCGGGAACGGAATGATCGTTGAAAAATCAAAGATGAGGAAGACGATGCCCAGCAGCACGAACGCCGCGTAGATCAGATTGAACGCCCGCTCGGTCTTCTTGGGCAAAAAGCCGAGGTTGTCGTTGATGATCATGTTCAGAAGGCTCCAGAAGTAGCCCTGCACCATGAAGAACGTGCCGATGATGGAGAAGGTCAGGACCGGGATCTGATAGTAGAACACCACCAGCCAGCAGCCGGTCCCGAACGAGAGGTAGTTCAGCGCGCGCTGCGCCGCGTAGTCTCCGCCGGCGCCGATCAAAACGGAAACGTATTCCTTGTATGGTACGTATTTGCCCGGCGCGGGCTTGGACCAATGGGTGGTGAACTCGCTGAAAAAGCTCTTCAGCTTATTGCCGGCGGAAGTCTTGTCAGCCATTGTCCGTTTCCTCCTCTTCTTCCGATTCGTTGGACGGAGCATATGCGCCGTTGACGTAGGCCATATGGATGGCCTCCCGTTCCTCCTTGCGCCGCTGCAGTTTCGCCTTGCCTCTGCGCGTCATCAGGAAATCATCCTTGAACAGGTTGCGGATCACTTCGATTCCCACAATAATCACGCTCGGCAGCAGCACAAAGACGATGAGAAAGATGACCGCGGTCCTGTTCATGCCGAGGGCGGTCTCTTCCTGCTGCTGTTCGGGCGGCGCTTCGTTTTCCTGCGTCACAGGCTGTTCTTCGGCTTTTCGCTGCGCGTTAAAGGCGTCACGGTCGGCAACCGACGCGTTGAAGACCGCGTCCTTCGCCTTGATGCTGTTTTCAAATTTCGGCATCCACTGGCCGCCAAGAGAGATCTCGTCTTCGCCGCAGCCGACGTAGAACTGTTCGAGATTGTCGCATTTATAAAAGCAGTGATGGTCGATCGTTTCAACGCCCGCCGGAATGTAGAACGCGTATTTCATATTCGTGCAGTAGCTGAACACGTCGCTGCCGAGCGTCTTCACGCTTTCGGGCAGATCCACAAGCTGCAGCGCGCTGCATTTGAAGAACGCCATATTGCCCATCTCTTTGAGCGTATCGGGCAGCAGGACCTGTTCGAGCGTCTCGCATTTATAAAAGCTGTTGCGCGCCAGACGCTCCACGCCCGCGGGAACGGTGTAGACCCGGGTGCGTTCGCCGTTCGTTTCGTGCGCCGCGGGGAAGAGCACCAGCGTCTTCATATCCTTTGTAAAAAGCACGCCGTCCACGTCGGTATAGTTCGGGTTGGCGGGATCGACGTGGATCGCTTTGAGGTTGATACAGTAGATGAAGGCGCACTCGGCGATGTCTGTTACATGGGGGCCGACGGTAATCGTTTCCAGGTATTCGTCGTTCTGGACGGTATAGCGCTTGACTGCCGACACAACGCGGCTCTCGTCCGGCTGCCAGACGGTCCCATCCGCCGTTTTCACCTTTTCCATCGGGTGCTCGATCGTCAGATCGGTAATCTCGGCGTTGCCGTTGTAGCCGCTGAAGGTAATTGCGCCGGTTTCCTTGTCCACGCTGTATTCGTAGGTGGGACGCACCAGGACGCCCAGTGAAATCACCATGGACGAGACGATGGCGACAATCAGCAGCGTGGAAAACAGGATTTTGCGTTTCGTACTCATATCTGCCTCCTTCTGTATTTTCTTGTTTTCACTCTATCATATTTCAGCAGAAAAAGCAAGGGACAAAAGAAAAAAGCGCCCGCAGCCGTCTGGGGCGCGGGCGGCAAAGGAAAGCGGGCGGCCACCTCTTCCGTCACCGCGCTAACGCGCGGCGCCTTCTCGCCTCCCGGCTCGGTCGGTGCTTCTGCCTTCGGCACGGGTCTCCACTGAAGACCCGCACCCTTCCCCAACGGCACTATGTGCCTGGGGAAGACAAGCTTTGGTGGCCGCCTGCGGCGGCATAGTATTGGGCCGCCCCTACTGTGCACTGCAAACGAAAAAACCGCCCCGACCCCTTCAGCCTTTTTGCTGCGCAAAAAGACAGCTCCCCCAAAAGGGGGAGCCTTGCTTTTGTGGCGCCTGCGGCGCATTATATTGGGGCGCTTTTTTTAATACATGCCTCCGGCCTGCGCCATCGCGGCAGCCTGCGCGGCGTCCGCCTGCGGGTCGGGGATATCGGCGACGAGAGATTCCGTGGTCAGCACCATGCCGGCGACGGAAGCGGCGTTTTCGAGCGCGGAGCGGGTGACCTTCGTCGGGTCGAGAATGCCCGCTGTCGCCATATCGACATAGGCTTCCTTCGCGAAGTCGAAGCCGTAGCCTGTCTTGCCGGAAGAGATGATCGTGTTGATGATGACCGAGCCTTCGAGGCCGGCGTTCGCGGCGATCTGGCGGACCGGCTCTTCGATCGCCTTGCGGACGATGCGCATACCGGTCTTTTCGTCCGGATCTTCGGCTTTTTCCAAAAGGGCGTCCACCGCGGGGATCGCGTTGAGCAGCGCCACGCCGCCGCCGGCGACACAGCCTTCTTCGATCGCGGCCTTGGTCGCGGCAAGCGCGTCCTCGATGCGCAGCTTCTTTTCTTTCATCTCGGTTTCGGTCGCGGCGCCGACACGGATGACGGCAACGCCGCCCGCGAGCTTCGCAAGACGTTCCTGCAGCTTTTCGCGGTCGAAATCGGAGGTGGTGTTTTCAATCTGGGCCTTGATCTGGTTGACACGGGAGCGGATCTCATCCTTGTCGCCCGCGCCGTCGACGATGATGGTGTTCTCTTTCGTGACCTTGACCTGGCGCGCGGAGCCGAGCATATCGACCGACGCTTCCTTGAGGTCGAGACCGAGGTCGGACGTGATGACCTGGCCGCCCGTGAGGATCGCGATATCATGCAGCATCTCCTTGCGGCGGTCGCCGAAGCCGGGGGCCTTGACGGCGACGCAGGTGAAGGTGCCGCGCAGCTTGTTGAGCAGCAGCGTCGCGAGGGCTTCGCCTTCGACGTCTTCCGCGATCAGAACGAGCTTCTTGCCCGCCTGCAGCACTTGCTCCAGCAGAGGAAGGACTTCCTGAATGTTGGAGATCTTCTTGTCGGTGATCAGGATGGACGCGTCGTCGATGACGGCTTCCATCTTGTCGGTGTCGGTGACCATGTAGGGGGAGATGTAGCCGCGGTCGAACTGCATGCCTTCCACGACTTCCTTGCCCGTTTCGGCGGTCTTGCTCTCTTCGACGGTGATGACGCCGTCGGTCGTGACGACCTCCATCGCTTCCGCGATTAGCTGGCCGACGGTCTCGTCGGCGGAAGAAACGGTCGCGATCCGCGCGATGTCGGCGGAGGAGGTGACGGGGCTGGAGTTCGCCTTGACGGCTTCGACGACCGCGTCAACGGCCTTTTTGATGCCCTTCTTGACGACCATCGGGTTCGCGCCCGCGGCGACGTTCTTCATGCCTTCGCGCACAAGCGCCTGGGCAAGGAGAGTGGCGGTGGTGGTACCGTCGCCGGCAACATCGTTGGTTTTGGTCGCAACTTCTTTCACAAGCTGGGCGCCCATGTTTTCGAACGGCTCTTCCAGCTCGATCTCTTTGGCAATGGTCACGCCGTCGTTCGTGATCAGCGGCGCACCGTATTTTTTATCGATGACCACGTTGCGGCCCTTGGGGCCGAGGGTGATCTTGACGGTATCGGTCAGCTTGTCGA
>JAFYDS010000245.1 GCA_017544665.1 Clostridia bacterium
CGGCCTGCGCGGCGTCGTTATAGCGGTCGATCAGCAGGGGCTTGACGTCATGCATACGCACTTCCTTGGTGTATTCCTGCAGATAGAAGATGCGCTGAAAATAGTCCGAGCGGCGGTGCAGTGCGGCGTTGTCCTTGCGGCGTCCCATCTGCAGCGCGCCGACCTTGCGGCTCAGGGGCAGGAACGCGAGCACGACGGCGAGCACGATGAACAGACACACCGGGTCGATGGTCATCAGCACGGCCCCGACCGCGAGGAACGACACGAGCGACGAAACGTAGTTGCGCACGAGGCCCAGAAGATTCTGAATGTTGTCGGACGAGGTCTCGATGGTCAGAATGAAGTTGTTGTAGAACGCCGGGTCGTCATACTGCGAAAGGTCGAGCGACCGCGCCTTGTCATAGAGCTTTTCCGAAAGGCCCATCGACAGCTTTTCCCGGGCAATGTTCCAATAAAACTCGCGATACAGCCACGACAGCAGATGACTGACTCCGAGGACGACCGCGATGACCGCGACCGCGCCCCAAAGGCGCTCGAGGTGAACGCCGCTTTCCACAATGTCGATCACGCGCTTCATGCCGAGCACGCTGATGAGCCGCGGCGGCAAAAACTGGATCACGCCCCAGACGAGGTCCGTGACGACGAACAGGGGAGAGACCGAGAACATCAGCCGGATGAAATAGAACACGTTGGAGATGATGGAGGTCACGGGCTGCCTTTTGTCTTTGCTTTGCTCATGCATGCTGCTGCGCCTCCTTTCCGGTCCGGTAGGCGGCGGCCTGCTTGCGGAACATGGCGGCATAGACGCCGCCCGCTTCCATCAGCGCCTTGTGGCTGCCGCTTTCCGCAATGCGGCCGTTTTCCAGAACGAGGATTCGGTCGGAAGAGGCGGCGCTCGACAGGCGGTGCGAGATATAGATGACGGTTTTGTCCTTCGTCGCCTCCACCAGATGGCGGTACATCGTCGCTTCGGCCACGGGGTCCAGCGCGGACGACGGCTCGTCAAGCACGGCAATTTCAAAATCGCGCGCAAACAGCCTTGCCGTGGAAAGCTTCTGGTTTTCGCCGCCGGAAAGGCCCGCGCCGTCCTCTTCGAATTCCCGCGTCAGAACGGTGTCGCCCTGCTTTTCAAACCGCGAGACCCGCTCCCAGACGCCGCTTTGCTCCATCGCCTTGCGGGCGCGCTGTCTGTCTTCTTCGCCGCAGGGGCGGCAGACCACGTTTTCGTTGACCGAAACGGCAAAGTTGCGGTAATCCTGGAACACCGCGGCAAACACGCCCCGCAGCTTGTCGAGCCGATAGCTTTGCAGCGGCTTGCCGTTATAGAGAATGACGCCCTCGGTCGGGTCGTAAAAGCGCATCATCAGCTTGACGAGCGTGGATTTGCCCGCGCCGTTCACGCCGACGACCGCCAGCGTTTCGCCGCGCCGCAGCGTGAACGAAACGTGCGAAAGCGAATCGTGCTGCGCGCCCGGATAGCGGAAGCTGACGTCGCAAAACTCCAGTGATTCGAACGCCGCCGGCGTCTCTTCGCCGTCGGTGATCTTCGGCTCGTAATCGAAGAAGTCGCGCAGATTGCTGAAGAACAGCGCCATCTGAGAAATCTCGTCAAAGCATTCCGCCAGCGCCCGGGTCGCGCCGTTGACGGAGTTGATGGCGGAGAGCACTACGGAAAAGCCGGAGATCGTCATCGTGCCCGCGTGGATGAACTGATAGCCCGCAAAGGCATAGGTGCCCACGATCGGGATGAACTCCGAAAGCAGGGAGCTGAGCGTGCTGTAAAGAAACAGCGGCAGCCCGTATTCCCGCAGAATGACAAGATTCGCTTTCGTCGCCGCCTCAAAGCGCTGCAGCAGCACCGTGAAGATGTTGGACGTGCGCATATCCTTGGCGTAATCGCGCAGGAACATCGTGCGCTTGATATAGGCCTTGACGCGGTTGTTCGTCGTCATGGCGAGGTCGCGCCGATAGACCGCACGGCTCTTTTTGGTTTCCACGGCAAAGACCAGCATCGCCGGCACCATGAACAGCAGATAGCGCGGATCGATGGAGATCACCGTTGCCACGACCAGCAAAAACGAAACGAAGTCGCCCAGGATCACGGCAAGGTCGATGCAGAGCACGTGAAAGTATCCGTCGCTGAGCACGGTCGTCGCGCGCTGATACTTGTCATAGAAGGCGGGGTCCTCATAGCAGCTGACGTCCAGCGTATAGGCCTTTTCAAACAGCCTGTTGTTCAGCCGCTGCAGCACGGTTTTCACCGCCGCGTGGCTGGCGTAGCTGCCGTACCACCGGACGACCTGCAGCGACACGGCGGCCAGCAGGAACCACAGAAGGCAGCGCAGATATTCGGAAAAGCTTCCGTGGCTGTCGATGATCGTCAGCAGCGTTTTCAGAAACAGGATGTTTTTGACGAACAGGCCCATGAAGCTGTTGGCAAACTCGCAGACGAACGTGCCGACGGGCAGCCGCCAATCCGCCCGCCAGACGAGCCGGAACGCCCAGATCGCGTTGCGGAAGATCGGTACCTTGGTCTCTTCGTGCAGTTTGATATAGCGCAAGGGGAGTCACCTTCTTTTAAAACAGAATAGAAAAAGCGCCGGTTCCACCGACGCAAAACAATCAAAACGATACGAAAACGGGCGTATCACAGACCGCAATGGTTCATCGGCGGGAACAAAGAAAAACGGGAACAGCAGGCGCGCGGGCTCTGGTTTGTCATTGGTTCCACCTCCGATTGAAAAAGATGCAGAAATTCTAACATAGAAATAAAAGAATGTCAATGACTCTCAGGCTGATTCGGGCGCGCTTTTTCATTAAAAATTATATCTCATCCCGTTTGACAAGCCTCGGCCTTTGTGATAGTATAGCGTTGAAGAAAACAGAATCCCGGAGGGATGCGTTATGAAACAAAAGGAGTCGTTTTTCCTGCGTGTGCCCGTGCTGTGCGTTGCCGCGGTGCTTCTGACCGCCGCGCTCAGCGTGTTCCGCGCGTTCCGGATGGTCTGGGTGTTCTATGATCCGAACATCCGCTTTCTCGGCGGCGCCGCGGGATTGTTCCTGATTGCGGCCGCCGTGCTCGGTCTGCTGCTCGTTTTGCTGGCGCTGCGCGTGTGGAAGCCGCAAAGCGAAAGAATCGCGCGCGCAAAGGTCTGTCGTGTGCTGGGCGCGTTCGGGGTCGTGTTTGCGCTTTTGTTTGCGGTTGCCGCGGTCGTCATGATCTATATCGCCGGCCACGAGACCGGTTCTGTGATGCTGCTTTGGCTGAAAAAGGACCTGCCGCTGATTCTGGGCTTTGTTGCCGCCGCCGTGCTGCTGATCTTTTTGCCGAACTGCAGGGGCAGGGGAAAGGCGGCGCTGGCCGTCTGCATGGCGCTTGTTTTTGCGCTCGGCGCGCTCTGGATCGTCTTCCCCGTGATGCCGTAC
>JAFYDS010000246.1 GCA_017544665.1 Clostridia bacterium
CCATAGATGTAGCGAGCCCACGAAGCACGGGGACCGGCAGGATCGCTGAGCTTGAAGTCGATTCCGTGGGTCTTCGCGGGGACTTCACAGGTCCGCGCCTTTTCCCAGTCGAAAGCGCCGTCTTTCTTTTCGGTAAGCTTGACCAGATAGTTGCCGACGCTGCCTTCCACTGCGGACCAGCGTACGGTCGCAACGTCGTCGAGGTCGAGGGTCTTGCCGTCCGCCGCGCTCTTGAGCGTGACCTTGCCGATCGGGCGGTACTGGAACGCGGGCCAGTATTTGCCGATCGCCGCGTTGCCGCGGGACTTCGCCTGCGCGGTGCGGTTGCGCGGGATCTCAAAATAGTAGCACCAATAGTAGGCGGCGTTGTAGGCGCCCTCTTCGTTGTTGGGTACTTTCTTGAGATACTGATAGATGTGTTTGAATGAGTCCTTTTGCAATTCGTATTTCAAATATTCCAATTGTCCCTCAATACTCAGGTAATCGTATCCTCTGTCATTGCAAAAGTTTCTCAGATTCGTGAATCTTCCGCCGTTCCATTGGCACAGACCGCCGGAGAGCAGTCCGTTCGCGTCGCGGATGACCAGATTCGGTTTGAATTCGGATTCATGTTCGATGTTTGCCATAATGCCGCAGCTCGCGGCGGAATTGAAACCGAGCTTCTGGATCAGGTAGGAAAAGACCTGAACCTGGTTGGAAGGTGTGGCGGCATAGGCCGCGGTGCCCGGGATCAAAACGGCAAGCAGGATTAACATGGAAAAAAACAAGCTAACTGTCTTCTTCATGCGAATCACCTCACTTCGTTCTTATTACAGAGGACGATCGTGTTCGGCAGCAGAAATATAGGTTCAGATTTGCGCCTGACACAACCTGAAGAGGGAAGTGATAGCGCTGCATAGTTCACAGCGCCGCTTATTATAGCAGGTCTTTTCGATTTTGTCAACCCTCAAATCCCCCAAGCACGGTTTCGGCGCGCCGTTTTTGCCCCGAAACGCGGCGTTTTTCCCTGCGTCCGAATCTTTTCACTCCTCCGGTCGCGGCTTCGTCTTTTCGCCGAAAAACCGTCGATTTCAGTGTGCGCCGCCGCAGCGGTTTTTACTCGGCGAAAGCGCAAAAAACCGTTCGACGCCGTTCGCGCGGTTTTCTCGCGCGCTTCGGGCGCTTTTTGCCCGAAAAAGCCCTTCTTTTGCCCCGAAAACGTCAAAAAGTGTATCACATGATACAGTCTGCAGATGATCGTCAGAGGCGGTTTTCGGGGCGATTTTGGGCGCAAAAAGGGGTGAAAACCGTCGTTTTCGCTATACTATTTAAATATATATAGAGCAGAGAGGTTTGTTTTCGCGCTGTCGTCCCCTATACTATTATAATATAGACGCCTCCGGAAACATCCGGCCGCCGCCGCGCCGGACCGGACAAAGCTGCCAAAAAACGGGCGGCGCGAACAACCGCGAAAAAAAACGAAAAGTTTTTTTGCCTGAAGGCCCGAAAAAGCGTTTTCCACAGGTTTTCAACGTGTGGAAAACGCGAAACCGACCGGATATCCGGGCACGGGAAACGGCCGCGGAGGATCCGCGGCCGCCAAAGAAAGAACGATGCAGGAAAGGATTATTTGAACAGGTTTTTGAAGAAGTTCGCGACGGTGTTGAAGAAGGCTTT
Organism: Clostridia bacterium; assembly: GCA_017544665.1. GTDB lineage: Bacteria > Bacillota > Clostridia > Oscillospirales > Acutalibacteraceae > UBA6857. Next base: position 1,657 of record JAFYDS010000246.1, read on the forward strand.
GATCGCATTCGCGATCGCGGCGAAGGGGTTCGAGCTGCCGCCGGACGGCTGCGGATTGCTCGGCTGCGTCGGCTGGGTCGTCGGCTCTGTCGTCGGCTCTGTCGTCGGTTCCGTGGTCGGCTCGGTGGTAGGCTCGGTCGGCGTCACGAGCGCGGTATATTGCTTTACGCTGGCTTTCATGATCGTGCCTATCGGATCATAGTCGCTATCCATATAGGGATAAGCATGGCTATTGGTGACAGGCTCGCCGGTCTCCGGATCCGTATAGTGGGCGACATACCGGTATTGATACAGGGTGCCGCCCGGATTCACATAGAACTCATTTTCCTGGAAATCATCCATAAACGCCTGGGCATAACCGTCGCCCACTTCATTTTGGAACGTTGCAAGCCATTCTTCTTTGGTCATATCGTTCGTCGGGTCGTCGTCCGCACTGTTCATCTCGATCACATAGTCGAGGTATAGATCCAGGAACACGTCGACGTCAATATACCAGTCGCCGTCCTGGAGACCTTCCATGGAGGTCGCAACCGGAATCCAGTCGACTCCTACCTCTTTGACCGCGAAATAGAAGATATATTCGGACGGCTCCACTGTGACCGTTTCGTCCGTGCCGCTTGTGGTATAGGCGGCGAGAGAGGTGTAGGTGCCCTTGACCTGATAGTTTTTCAAATTGACGTACCAGGTACCGGCAGTCATGCATTCGGCGGTGTGTAAGCCGGCATAGCCTGCCCCCGGCTGGGTCACGCCCTGGCACCAGTTGTCATCGAACAGCAGGTACAGATCGCCCTTCTGCAGCCCTTCGGGCGACGTGGGAATGGGATCCCACCGATCGGGGAAGTCTTCCGCAAACGCAAGGAAAGCGCAGGACAGCGCCAGCACGAGCGCGAGCAGGACGGACAAGAGTTTTTTACTTGTTTTCATCAGTTATTCTCTCCTTTGTATATTTTGGGGCTCTTCGTGCGTTATCGGAACAGATGCTTGAAGAAGTTCGCAACAGTATTGAAGAAAGATCTGATCGCGTTCAGAATCGCGTCGAAGGGGTTCGTTTTGCCGCCGGACGGCTGCGGATTACTCGGCTGCGTCGGCTGGGTCGTAGGCTCCGTGGTCGGCTCAGTTGTGGGCTCGGTGGTGGGTTCCTCGGTCTGGGCAACGGGCTTGACCTTCAGCAGCGTGAACAGCTCGGCAGATTCCGGAACATCCATTGTTGTATATTCATTGCCGGGATACCCGAAGCCCCAAATCGCCTCAAATTGTTCGTTTTCTTCCGCATTGACGCCGCTGCCGTCGAGTGTGATCGTACCCGCCACAACGGAGCGGTCAAAATCGGCATACCAGTTGCCGCTTCTGAGCATTGCAAGCTCCTCTTCGCCCGGTGCCTGCGTCATACCGAGGCCCGCCATCAGGGCAGCCGTATCGGAAAAATCGAGATAGTAGCCGCCTTCTTCGGCGTCATCGATCGAAGACGCGACGCTGACCCACGGGGAAGCAGCAACTGTCGCCGCGTCCGCCTGACGGAGCGCTGCCTGCGCCGCTTCAGCGGCGATCATCACGTAAGAATCGGCAAAGGGGAAGAAGATCGTTGCGGGCATATTGGCGACACACCAGACGCAAAGATTGCCGCCGGGGTTATACAGGAAGCCGCGGGACCAGTACATATCCCCTGCCGTCGCGCTCGCCTGCTCAATGCTTGCAAGCACCGCGGCGCGCTCTTCCTCGGAAAGCTCATCGATTGATTTTCCGTAATCCTTTTCCCACACGCTGATCAGCTTCGGGACTGTTTTCTCGGCGGCGACCTGATAATACACGTCCTTATCAAGGTAATAATCGCCGACCTGAATACCGACCGTGTTTTGCTTCACTTTGACCCACTCGACGCCGACTTCCCGGATGCAGTGGATCCAGACCATGCTTTGATTGGCGTCCTGCACGCCATTGAGTTCTTCGTTCTCGCTTTCGACCTTCACTCTCTTGGCGTCAAAATCAACATACCAGTCGGCGCTGTTATAGACTGCAAGCGCCGCGGCGATCTGTTCTTCGGTCAGATCGTCCCTGCCGGCGTACAGATATGCGAAATTCAGCCAAAGGTCCCCTTTCTGCAGCCCTTCGGGCGATGTGGGAATGCGGACCCACGGGTCGGTTTCTTCCGCAAACGCAAGGGAAGCGCAGGACAGCGCCAGCACGAGCGCAAGCAGGACGGACAAGAGTTTTTTTGTGGTTTTCATATTATTGTCTCCTTTATCATGGATTCGGGGTCTTCGTTTTCCCCTGCGGTTCCAGTATAACACGGCCGGGCAGAACGTCAAGCGGTTTGGAATGAACAGCGCTCCGCAGGGAACGAATGATGGTTTTTTGCGTTTTGCGTGTTGCGTTTTGCGTAGCGCCGACCAATGGTCGGCTGTTGTCCGTATATGCCGTAGCGCCGATTCTCGCCTGCCGGCTCGGTCGTTGCTTTTGCCTTCGGCAAAGGTCGCCCCCGGCGACCCGCAACCGTACCGGCGGCAGATCTCGCCGCAACAACCCCGTTTGTGGATAGCAGCGTGGATAGCTGCGTGGATAGCCCTCAAACTTTTTCTATTCTTTCTTTTCAAACTCTTTTTGCTGAAAATGGAGGGAGCTATCCACACATATCGGATAAACCCGCATAAACACTGGGGTTTTGGGGTGTCGCAGGTGTGGATAGCGCGTGGATAGCGCGTAGATAGCTGTGGATAGCTGTGGATAGCCCGCTCTTGCAGCACCGGCTTACCAATAGAAAAAGGGTCTGAGATTTCCTTTGGAAACCGCAGACCCAACTAACTTCTGACTGCTAACTGCTGACTGCTGAAAAAGCCGCCCGCAGGCGGCTTTTTCTTAATACGCTTTGCCCCACATGACCATGTGCTTTGCTGGTTTGCCGCAGCAGACGCACACATCGGAAAGCTGTTCCTGCTCGAACGGGATGCAGCGCGAGCCGACGCCGGTCAGCTCCTTGACCTTGTCTTCACACGCTTCG
>JAFYDS010000247.1 GCA_017544665.1 Clostridia bacterium
CTGGGGCTCACCCGCGCCCGGGCTTGAGTTCCCTTATCGGCACGCAAAGATGATCGTTAGGTCTTCCCCTACAACATTTTACAATTCAATTTCTGAACAAGCATGAAAAGCTCACGATGTACTACGCGGGACATCGTGAGCTTTTTCCACGCTTTTTTCCCAGCAAGGCAAACTATTGCATTTATCCGCGGTTTTCGATAAAGTATCCGGGAACACAGCCACGTTCAGACCATCATACCGTCCAAGCGAAGGAGCCTCCGCATGAGCATGAAAGCCGCAGATCAAAAGAAAGCCGCCAAAAAGTTCGCTCTTGAATGGGCCAATCGCGGCAACGAAAAACAGGATTCACAGACATTCTGGCTCACCCTGCTGCGGGATGTCTTTGGCGTCGAAGAGCCGCAGAACTTCATTCAGTTTGAAAACCCCGTGCTCATCCAGCACATGAGCTTCATCGACGCGTACATCCCCGCTTCGCGCGTCATGATCGAGCAGAAAAGCCGCGACAAAGACCTGCGCAAGGGTATCAGGCAGAGCGACGGCAGCTTCCTCACGCCGTTCCAGCAAGCGCAGCGCTACATCCCCAATCTGCCCGTCGAACTGCACCCCAAATACATCATCACCTGCAACTTCCAGACCTTCCTGATCTACGACATGTCGCACCCGCTGGCCGAACCGACCGAGATCAAACTGGCCAATCTGGAAAAGGATTATTACCGCCTTGAGTTCATCGCAAAGGACTCCAAGCCTCCGCACTTGCAGGAGGAGCTGGACCTCTCGGTCAAGGCCGGAGAACTCGTCGGCAAGCTCTACGACGCTTTGCTCGCCCAGTACAAAGCCGTGCTTGGCGACGAAAAAGGCAACGTCAGCGCCGATGTGCTCCGCGATCTCAACAGACTGTGCGTGCGCCTTGTGTTTTGTTTCTACGCCGAGGACGCCGGCGTTTTTGGCAGGAAGAACATGTTCCATGATTATCTGGCCGGCTTCAACACACCGAACGTCCGCAAAGGCCTGATCGATTTGTTCAAAATCCTCGACACGCGAGACGGAACGCGATCCGCTCGACGACAGCCCTGCCGCCGCCTTCCCCTACGTCAACGGCGGCCTGTTCGCGAACTGCTCGAACAAAGAAGTTCCGCCGCTAACTGCGGAGATCGTCAGACTGATCCTTGAAGACTGCTGCTCGCAGTTCGACTGGAGCAAGATCAGCCCCACCATCTTCGGCGCCGTCTTCGAGAGCACGCTCAACCCCGAAACTCGCAGAAGCGGCGGGATGCACTACACCTCAATCGAGAACATTCACAAAGTCATCGACCCGCTCTTTTTGGACGAGCTGAAAAAAGAATACGCGGCTATCTGCGAGATGAAACAGTTCCGGCCGCGCCGCCGAAAGCTGGGCGCATTTCAGGACAAGCTCGCCAGCCTCGCGTTTTTTGATCCCGCCTGCGGCAGCGGAAATTTCCTCACCGAAACCTACCTGTCGCTGCGCAAACTGGAAAACGACCTGATGCGCCGCATGGTTGCCAAAGACGAGACCGAGGGCGAAGCCATCGTTGCCGAAATCAAAGTGCACATCGGCCAGTTTTACGGCATAGAAATCAACGACTTCGCCGTGTCCGTCGCCAAAACAGCGCTCTGGATCGCTGAAAGCCAGATGATGAACGCCACGGAATCGATCACCGGCGCGACCGATGACTTTTTGCCGTTGAAGACAAATGCCGCCATCGTCGAAGGGAACGCTTTGCGAGTCGATTGGAAGAGCGTCGCCCCGCCGGAGAAAATCAGCTATGTCATGGGCAATCCGCCGTTATCAATAAGTGCGTGAGTGTGTAAGTTTATCGTCTGCTGACCCTAGCTTTTTTTTGCATCAGAATTACACAAATGATTCTTTGAAGAAAAAAGTCTGATCTCAAGGATAACCGCCGTTCGTGGGCTATCAGTATCAGACCACCGCGCAGAAAGAAGACCTCCGCGCCATCTATGACAAGGCGCAAAATCTGGATTACGTCGCCGGCTGGTATTTCAAGGCCGCCGAATACATCAAAGGCACGACGATCCGCTGCGCTCTTGTTTCCACCAACTCGATCTGTCAGGGCGAACAGGTCGCCGTGATCTGGAAGCTGCTGATCGAGCAGTACGGCATACACATCGATTTTGCCTGGCCGACGTTCCGCTGGGACAGCGAAGCCAGTATCAAAGCTCATGTCCATTGCGTCATTGTCGGATTCAGCAGCGCCGAATACAACCTTCCGAAACGAATTTTCAGCGGTCAGGGCGGTGTCGTCGCCAAAACCATCAGCCCTTATCTGATCGACGCGCCGACCGCGTTCATCGAAAAGCGCACCGCTCCGATCAGTCCCGTGAGCAAAATGCACCGCGGCAGCCAGCCGACCGACGACGGCAATTTCATCTTCACGCACGAAGAATACGAGCAGTTCCTGAACGACGAGCCCAAGGCCGCGCCGCTGTTCCGCGCGTACATGATGGGCAAGGACTTCATCGAGCGCAAGCCGCGCTACTGTCTGTGGCTGAAAGACGCCGATCCCAACCTCACAAAATTGCCGAAAGTCCACGCCCGCGTCGAAGCGGTCAAACAATTCCGCGAGAAAAGCAGCAAAGCCGCCACGCGCGAAAAGGCGCTCACCCCGACATTGTTTGATGAGATCCAGCAGCCGGAGACGAATTTCGTTGCCCTGCCGCACGTTTCTTCCGAGCAGCGTCGTTATATCCCTATTGACTTTATGACGCCGGAGACTGTCGTCGGCAACAAAGTCTATGTCATTGAAAACGCAACGCTTTATGAGTTCGGCGTGCTCACTTCAAACGTGCACATGGCATGGGTTCGTTCAGTCTGCGGGCGGCTTAAAAGTGACTATTGTTATTCAAACACCATCGTCTACAACAACTTCCCCTGGCCGTCCCCCACTCCCGAACAGCGGGCCCGAATCGAGCAGACGGCGCAGGTAATTCTCGACGTGCGGGCAAAGTATCAGGACAAAAGTTTCAGCACGCTTTACGACGACGCCAACATGCCGCCGGACCTCCGCAAGGCCCATCAGGACAACGACAAGGCTGTCATGACCGCCTACGGTTTCGACTGGCGCAGCTCCTCCATGACCGAAAGCGACTGCGTGGCCGAGCTGTTCAGGTTATACGAAAAACTCGCCGCCGAAAAAGGCGAAAAGAAATGAAAAAAGGGACTTTCAGCAGATTTGTGCCGAAAGTCCCTTTTTGTGTTGGCAGATGATCGATAGCGTCCTTATGCCGCTCCCGAATGAAAATGACTTTCACGTAAAGATTTCTTTGTGTCTTAGCGCCTTTGTGTCTTCGTGTCAGCCTTGAATTAAAAGCAGCACGTTTGCTCGAAACGCAGGTTCAGATCAAAATCCCCCGTTTTTTCGCCTCAAACGTCAGTTCGTCTCGGAAGTCGGGGTGAGCGATGGCGATCAGGCGTTTGGCGCGCACCGAGAGGGGCTCGCCGCGCAGGTGGGCGAGGCCGTATTCGGTGACGATGTAGTCCACGTCGTTCTTGCTGGTGGTGACGCAGGCGCCGGGCGTGAGGATCGATTTGATCTTGCTGATGGTGCCGTTCTTGGCCGTGGAGGTGAAGGCGATGAAGCTCTTGCCGCCGCGCGACTGGCAGGCACCGCGCACGTAATCGACCTGGCCGCCGGTGCCGGACACATGTTTCGTGCCGACGCTCTCGGCACAGACCTGACCCCAGAGATCGACTTCAAGCGCCGCGTTGATGGAGACGACGTTGTCGTTGCGCGCGATCACGGC